>NZ_JBLVOL010000037.1:65704-99255 GCF_053543755.1 Achromobacter semiaridum
CCCCGCCGCGACCGCCGCATTGCTGCTGGGCCGCGAACTTGTACAGGAACCTTCATGAAGCAGACATTGAAAACGCAGTTGGCGGCGGGCGCTGTGCTGGCGCCCGGCATCTACGACCCCTTGTCGGCGTTGATTGCCGAGCAGGCGGGCTTTGACGCGCTGTACCTGTCGGGCGCGTCGATTGCCTACACGCGGCTGGGGCGCTCGGACATCGGCCTGACCACGTATTCGGAAGTGGAGGATACGCTGGCCCGGATCACCGAACGCGTCGCGACGCCGGTGATCGTGGATGCCGACACGGGCTTTGGCAACGCCTTGAACACGCAGCGCACCGTGCGCGGCTTTGAACGGGCCGGCGCGGCCATGATTCAGCTGGAAGACCAGACGTTTCCCAAACGCTGCGGGCATCTGGACGGCAAAACGGTGATACCGGCCGCCGAGATGTGCGGCAAGCTGCGCGCGGCAGTGGACGCGCGGGTGTCAACGTCCACGCTGATACTGGCGCGCACCGACGCCGTGGCGGTTGAAGGGCTGGAGGCCGCGCTGGACCGCGCCGAGTCATATCTGGAAGCGGGAGCGGACGCGCTGTTCATTGAAGCCCTGCGTACGCCCGAGCACATGCAGGCGGCCTGCGCCCGCTTTGCCGCGCGCGTGCCGCTGCTGGCCAATATGGTGGAGGGCGGCAAGACGCCGGTGCAAAGCGCGGACGCGCTGACCGCGCTGGGCTTTCGCATCGTGATTTTTCCGGGTGGCACGGCGCGCGCCGTGGCGCACACCTTGCAGGGCTATTACGGCAGCCTGCGCCAGCACGGCACAACCGCGCCGTGGCAGGGACGGATGCTGGATTTCGATGGCCTGAACGCGGTGATCGGCACGCCTGAACTGCTGGAGCAGGGGCGGCGCTACGAGTGAGCCACGGCCCGCGATACGACGCCGGCGATTCAAGGCCGGCGACACCGGGCGGGCGACGATTGCCGGATGACGCGCTGGCGGCAGATTTGAATCGTTAAGGTCCGACTCCGGCTGCCACGCCTAACGCCTAACGCCTAACGCCTGACGCCTAACGCGCCGTGCGTTGATGCGGCACCAACGGCGGGGCGGGCTGGTCCGCGATCAGGTTCCAGAACCCCGGCAAGAAACACTCGGCCACCAGCAAGGGCTGACCCTGGCGCCAGAAGACGGACCTTCTGGCCCACACGCGGTTGGCGTCCTGCGCATGGCCGTCCGTGGGCAGCACGTCGCGCGCGGTGGCGTAGAACGGCACGGGCGAGGCCAAACGGCGGCAGGCAAAGGGGGACCGGATGACGGTGCTGTCGTGATACAGCATGTCGGCCAGCGGCCGGGTCAGCAGGCGGCGCATGCCTTGCCATGCGCCATGCGAGGCGCGCAGCGGCGTCAGGCTGCGGGCGGGCACGCTGTCCACGGCGTTCACCGACATCAGCACTTCACGGATCCACACGGGCGAACCGGGGGCGATGCCCATGGCCAGGGCTTCGTCAGCCGGTGCGCCGTCGGCGTATTCGGCCAGCACGCGCAGGCGCACCTGGCCTACCTGGCGCAAGCCGGCGGTGAGCGCGCCGGGGCGAAACAGCCAGTGGCGCATGGCGGGGGGCAGGACGGGCGGCGCGGCGGCCAGCCAGCCGGGAGCAAGCGGGGGGAGATGGGCGGCGGGTTTGATCATGGCTGCGTATTATGCCAAGACCCATGCCAAGACCCATGCCAAACCCGCTGGCACCCCGCCTGCGTCGCAATGCCCCGGGCGGGGTGCCTGCGGCAGGTCGAATGGAATAGCGGCGGTGCGGCGCGCGGCTTGCAACGCATACAATACCGCCCATGGAAAAAGTACGAATCTCCAAGCTCATGTCCGAGCGCGGACTCTGCTCGCGCCGCGAGGCCGACAGCTATATCGAACGCGGCTGGGTCCGCGTGGACGGCGAAGTGGTGTCCGAACTGGGCGCCAAGGCGTTTCCGGATCAGGTCATCACGCTGGAGCGCGCCGCGCAGGCGCGTCAGACCTCGCGCGTGACCATCCTGATCAACAAGCCGGTGGGCTATGTCTCGGGCCAGGCCGAAAAAGGCTATACGCCCGCCGTGGCGCTGATCGACTCGCGCTCGCGCTTTGCCGGCGACCGCCATCCGCAGCGTTTTGAACGCGCGCACCTGGACGGCCTGGCGGTGGCTGGGCGGCTGGACATCGATTCGCAAGGCTTGCTGGTGCTGACGCAAGACGGGCGCATCGCCAAGCACCTGATCGGCGAAGACTCCAGCGTGGACAAGGAATATCTGGTGCGGGTGCAGGGTGACTTGCCCGACCGTGGCCTGGAATTGCTGAATCATGGCCTGTCGCTGGACGGCAAGGCGCTGAAGCCCGCGCACGTGCGCTGGCAAAACCACGACCAGCTGCGTTTCGTGCTGCGCGAAGGCAAGAAACGCCAGATCCGCCGCATGTGCGAACTGGTCGGGTTGAAAGTCGTGGGCTTGAAGCGCGTGCGTATCGGCCGTGTGTCGCTGGGCGACCTGCCGCTGGGTCAGTGGCGGTATCTGCGCGACGACGAAGGCTTTTAGCGGGGCTCTAGTCCCCTTATCATTCAGCAACTAGTCAGCCCGGCCCGCCCGGGCTGTTCTTTCTGGCCGACAAGTGAATTCGGGCGTCAGCAGATTTTTCAGTCTGTTTCGAACGCACCGTTATTTCATGAACGCGGGCGTATCCTTCGCTTGCCCGTTGCTGCCCAGGCGCTCCATCAGGAATTCGATGAAGATCCGGGTCTTGGCCGGCAGCAGCCGCGTCTCGGTCACCGCATAGACAGGGAAGGGGCCCAGTTGCCAGTCCGGCAACACGCGCCGCAACTGCCCTGATTGCTGTTCGGCCGTCTGGCCGCCCACCAGCACCGCGATGCCCGCGCCCAGCATGGCCAGCCGCCGCGCCATGGCGACGCCGTTGACCGAAAACCGGTTGCCCGGCGTGAACTCAATGTGCTGGTCGCCGTTGCTAAGCGGCCATCGCGTCACGCGGCCCGCGCCTTCCGCGCGGAACTCAATGCACTCATGGCGAGTCAAGTCACTGGGATGTTTGGGTTCTCCGTGCTTTTCCAGGTAGTCGTGCGAGGCATACAGGTGGGCGGGCAGCATGCCCAGCAACCGGGCAATTTGCGTCGAGTCGGGCAGTTCGCCGATTTCGATCGAGATATCGCAGGTCTGAAACACGCGCGACGCGTGGTCCGGGTTTGCCAGGTCCAGGAAAAACGTGACGTCGGGATAGCGGCGGGAGAACTCCATGAACGATTCAGCCAGGAAGTCGGTGCCGAAATCCGCGGGCATGTTGACCCGCAGCGGCCCGGCCGGCGTATCGACCAGCTTTTGCAGTTCTTCATGGGCGATCTGCGCTTCGGCCACGATGCGCTGGCAGCGTTCGAAATACAGCCGCCCGGCGTCGGTCAGCTCGACCTTGCGGGTGGTGCGGCTCAACAAGCGCAGACCCACCGACTTTTCCAATTCGGCCACCTGGCGAGACAAGGTCGATTTAGGCACGCCCAGCGTTGCTGCAGCGCGGCTAAAACTACGTGTCTTGGCCACTTCGACGAAGAGTTCCATGCCTTGTAAGCGTTTCATGTCGAGATTCTTTCACAGACTCGGTGCGGGAAATTGTCCCATAAATGGAATGATGTTTTCTTTATCCGCCCCTTTGTTTCTGGGGCGGGATAACTCAGAATGCGGGTTCTGCAATGCAGCAATGCAATAAAGCCCTCTTGCGTTTTCAATGCCAATCCACCCATTCGAAGCACAAGACCTCCCCCTTATCGTGGGCGGAGGCGGGCTCCTTTTTTGTCGGAAATCGGGAATATCTATGAATAAGAAAAGCGCTATGTGGCGCAGCGCGGCAGTGCTCACGCTGACGGCATCGGCTCTCACCCTGGCCGCTTGCGGCAAGAAACAAGACGCACCGCAGGCGGGCAAACCGCAAGTCACCGTGGTGACACTGACCACGCAACCCGTTTCCCTGACCACTGAATTGCCGGGCCGCACGTCCGCGTTCCGCGTGGCCGAAGTGCGGCCCCAGGTGAATGGCATCGTGCAAAAGCGTTTGTTCACCGAAGGCGGCGAGGTCAAGGCCGGCCAGCAGCTTTATCAGATCGACCCGGCGCTTTACCAAGCCAGCCTCGACAGCCAGAAGGCGGCACTGGCGCGTGCCCAGGCGCAGCAAAAGACGGCCGCCTTGCTGGCCGAACGCTACAAGCCGCTGGTCGCCACGCGCGCCGTCAGCCAACAGACCTACGACAACGCCGTGGCGTCGCGCGACCAGGCCGCCGCCGATGTGTTGTCGGCCAAGGCCGCGCTGGACACCGCGCGCATCAATCTTGTCTACACCAAGGTGCTGTCGCCCATTGACGGCATCATCGGCCGTTCTTCGGTGACCGAAGGCGCGCTGGTGACGGCCAACCAGACCGGCGCCCTGGCCTCGGTGCAGCAGATCGACCCGATCTACGTTGACGTGACCCAATCCAGCGTGCAGTTGCTGCGCTTGCAGGACGCGCTGGCCAGCGGCCAACTGAAAAAGGCAGACGGCGAACAAGCCGCGCTGGTCACGCTGACGCTGGAAGACGGCTCGCAATACAAGCAGACCGGCAAGCTGCAATTCTCGGAAGTCACGGTCGACCAGGGCACCGGTTCCATCACGCTGCGCGCGGTGTTCCCGAACCCCGACCGTCGCCTGTTGCCCGGCATGTTCGTGCGTGCGCGGCTGGCTGACGGGGTGGCCGCCGACGGGCTGCTGGTGCCGCAACGCGGCGTGACGCGCAACCAGCGTGGCCTGCCGACGGCGCTTGTCGTCAACGCCAAGAACCAGGTTGAACTGCGTCAACTGAAGACCGACCGCGCCATTGGCGACAAGTGGCTGGTTACCGACGGCCTGGCCGCCGGCGACAAGGTGATCGTGGAAGGCTTGCAAATGGTGCGTCCGGGCGTCGAAGTCGTCGCCACCGAGGCAGGCGCCAACGCACAGCAGCCGCAGGCGGCCAATGCCGCCCCGGCCAAGCAGTAATCAGGGAGCCTTGCATGGCAAAGTTTTTTATCGATAGGCCGGTATTCGCGTGGGTGATCGCGATTGTGCTGATGATGGCCGGCGCGCTGTCCATCCTGCAATTGCCGGTCTCGCAGTACCCCAACATCGCGCCGCCCGCGATCGGCATCGCGGTGACCTACCCGGGCGCGTCCGCCCAAACCGTGCAGGACACCGTCGTGCAGGTCATCGAGCAGCAGATGAATGGCCTGGACGGCTTGCAGTACATCTCGTCGGAAAGCAATTCCGACGGCAGCATGTCCATCACGCTGACGTTCAAGCAGGGCACCAACCCGGACACGGCGCAGGTGCAGGTGCAGAACAAGCTGGCGCTGGCGCAGCCGCTGTTGCCGCAGGAAGTGCAGCAGCAGGGCATCCGCGTCACCAAGGCTACGAAGAACTTCCTGATCGTGGCGGGCTTCGTGTCCACCGACGGCACGATGACCAAGGACGACCTGGCCGACTACGTGGCCTCGTACGTGCAGGATCCCATCAGCCGCACGCAGGGCGTGGGTGACTTCCAGCTGTTCGGCTCGCAGTACGCGATGCGAATCTGGCTGGACCCGGCCAAGCTCGTGAACTACGGGCTGACCACGGTGGACGTGGTGACGGCGATCAAGGAACAGAACGTGCAGGTGTCGTCCGGCCAGTTGGGCGGCCTGCCGTCCGTGCGCGGGCAGCAACTGAACGCCACCATCATCGGGCCGTCGCGCCTGGAGAAGCCGGAAGACTTCGGCCGCATCCTGCTCAAGGTCAATGCCGATGGTTCGCAAGTGCGCCTGGGCGATGTCTCGCGCATCGAGCTGGGCGGCCAGACCTACGCTATCGACAGCTTCTACAACGGCAAGCCCGCCTCGGGCCTGGCGATCAAGCTGGCGCCGGGCGCCAACGCGCTGGACACGGCGCAGGCGGTGCGCGACACCATCAACAACCTGAAGCCGTACTTCCCGCCGGGCATGGACGTCGTCTATCCGTACGACACGACGCCGTTCGTCAGCCTGTCGATCCACGAAGTGTTCAAGACGCTGGTCGAAGCCATCATCCTGGTTTTCCTGGTGATGTACCTGTTCTTGCAGAACTTCCGCGCCACCATCATCCCCACGCTGGCCGTGCCGGTGGTGTTGCTGGGCACGTTCGGCGTGCTGGCCGCGTTCGGTTATTCCATCAACACGTTGACGATGTTCGGCATGGTGCTGGCCATTGGCCTCTTGGTGGACGACGCGATCGTGGTGGTGGAAAACGTCGAGCGCGTGATGGCCGAAGAGGGGCTGACGCCCAAGCAGGCCACGCGCAAATCCATGGGCCAGATCACCGGCGCGCTGATCGGTATTGCCATGGTGCTGGCCGCCGTGTTCATTCCGATGGCGTTCTTCGGCGGTTCCACCGGGGTGATCTACCGCCAGTTCTCGATCACGATCGTGTCGTCGATGGTGCTGTCGGTGCTGGTTGCCATCGTGTTTACGCCGGCCTTGTGCGCCACCTTGCTCAAGCCCATTCCGAAGGGCCATCACGGTTCCAAGAAGGGCTTCTTCGGTTGGTTCAACCGCTCGTTTGAACGCAGCAGCAACGGCTATGCCAATACCGTTGCGCGCGGGCTGAACCGCACCAAGCGGCTGATGGTCGTGTACCTGGCGTTGGTCATTGCCATGGGCTGGCTGTTCACGCGCATTCCCACGGCCTTCCTGCCGGCCGAGGACCAGGGCATTTTGTTTGCCCAGATCCAGACGCCGGCCGGCGCCACCGCCGAAGCCACCAAGGCCGTCATCGACGACGCCACCAAGTACCTGCTGACCGAAGAAAAGGATGCCGTGACATCGGTGTTCGCGGTTAACGGCTTCAACTTCGGCGGCCGTGGCCAAAACGCGTCCATCCTGTTCATCAAGCTGCGCGACTGGGAAGAACGCGGCGACGCCAGCCTGAAGGCCGGTGCCGTGGCGGCACGCGCCAACGCGCACTTCGGCAAGACCGAGCGCCGCGCGCAGCTGTTCGTGGTGCCGCCGCCTTCCGTGATGGAATTGGGTAACGTCACCGGCTTTGACTTCCAGCTGATGGACCGCGCCGGCGTGGGCCACGAAAAGCTGCTTGCCGCGCGCAACCAGCTGCTGGGGGAAGCCGCAAAGAGCCCGGTGCTGGTGGGCGTACGTCCCAACGGCATCGAAGACGCGCCGCAGTACCAACTGGATATCGACCGCGAAAAAGCGCGCGCGCTGGGCGTGGCCGTGTCGGACATCAACAGCACGCTGGCCACTGCGTGGGGCTCGTCGTACGTCAACGACTTCATCGACCGTGGCCGCGTGAAGAAGGTGTTCGCGCAGGGCGAGGCATCCTCGCGCATGCTGCCGGAAGACCTGAACAAATGGTACGTGCGCAACAACGCGGGCGACATGGTGCCGTTCTCGGCGTTCTCGAAAGCCACGTGGAGCTTCGGCCCGCAAAAGCTGAACCGCTATAACGGCGTGCCGTCCTACAACATCCAGGGTCAGGCAGCGCCGGGCTATAGCTCGGGCGCGGCTATGGAAGAAATGGAAAAGCTGGCGGCCAAGCTCCCGGTGGGCGTGGGCTTTGAATGGACGGGGCTGTCATTTGAAGAACGCCTGTCGGGGTCGCAAGCGCCGGCGCTGTACGCCATTTCGTTGATCGTGGTGTTCCTGTGCCTGGCCGCGCTGTATGAAAGCTGGTCCATCCCGACGGCGGTGATGCTGGTGGTGCCGCTGGGCATTATCGGCGTGCTGCTGGCGACGCTGGCGCGCGGGCTGTCCAACGACGTGTACTTCCAGGTGGGGTTGTTGACCACCGTGGGGTTGGCGGCCAAGAACGCGATTCTGATCGTGGAATTCGCCAAGGAACACTTTGAGTCCGGGGCAAGCCTGACGGAGTCGGCCATCCATGCCGCCCGCCAACGCCTGCGCCCCATCTTGATGACGTCGCTGGCGTTCATCCTTGGCGTGACGCCGCTGGCGATTTCGTCGGGCGCGGGTTCGGGCAGCCAGAACGCCATCGGCACCGGCGTGATCGGCGGCATGCTGACCGGCACGTTCCTGGCCATCTTCTTTGTTCCGGCCTTCTTCGTCATCATGCTGCGCGTGTTCAAGGTCAAGCGCATGAGCGAAAACCAAGACAAGCACGACACCAGCGCCAACGGCTCGCAGGAAGTGTCCGCCGAAGGACAACCGTAATGAAACTTCAGATGAGAACCTTGTTGTCTGTTTCCCTGGCGGCGGCCCTGGCGGGCTGCTCGCTGGCCCCGACCTACGAACGGCCCGACGCGCCCGTCAGCGCCAACTATCCCACGGGCCCGGCTTACAAGGCTGATGGCTCGCCGCTGGCCCAGGGCATGTCCACCGCCGACGTCGGCTGGCGCGATTTCTTCAGCGACCCGCTGTTGCAGCAGCTGATCGAACTGTCGCTGGCCAACAACCGGGACCTGCGCGTGGCTGCCTTGAACGTGGAGGCGGCGCGTGCGCAGTACCGTATCCAGCGTGCTGATCTGTTCCCCAGCGTGGGTGTGGCGGGGCAGGAATCCGCACAGCGCACGCCGGCGGATTTGTCGCCCAGCGGCCGTGCCACCACCAGCCGCAGTTACCAGGTGGGCGCGGCGATGTCCGCGTGGGAGCTGGACCTGTTCGGCCGCATCCGCAGCCTGAGCGACCAGGCGCTGGAGTCCTATCTGGCGCTGGACGAAACGCGCACGGCCACGCAACTGGCGTTGATTGCCGAAGTGGCCAACGCTTATCTGACCTTGCGCGCCGACCAGGAATTGCTGGGTCTGACGCGGGACACGCTAAAGAGCCAGGAAGACTCGTTCAAGCTGACGCAGCAAAGCTACGACCAGGGCCTGTCCACCGCGCTGGACCTGAGCCAGGCGGAAGTGTCGCTGCGCACGGCTCAGCGCAACCTGTCGCAATACACGCGTCAGGCGGCGCAGGACCGCAACGCGTTGACGCTGCTGGTGGGCCAGCCGATGTCGCCGGAAATCGTGGCGGCGCTGGACCAGGCGGTCAAGCTGGACGACGGCATGCTGCCGACCACCTTGCCGGCCGGCTTGCCTTCCGACCTGCTGGCGCGTCGCCCGGACATCCGCGCGGCCGAACATCAGCTCAAGGGCGCCAACGCCAACATTGGTGCGGCGCGCGCGGCGTTTTTCCCCACCATCAGCCTGACCGGCCAGGCGGGCACCGCCAGCGCCAGCCTGGGCGGCTTGTTCGAAGGCGGTTCGGGTGCGTGGAGCTTCGTGCCGCAGATCACCGTGCCGATCTTCGCGGGCGGTTCGCTGCAAGCGAATCTGGACCTGGCCAAGGTGCAGAAGAACATCCAGGTGGCGCAATACGAAAAGTCCATCCAGACGGGCTTTCGTGAAGTAGCCGACGCCCTGGCCGGGCGCGGCACGCTGGATGACCAGATCCAGGCCCAGCGCTTGCTGGTGGACGCCAACCAACGCGCCTATGACGTATCCGACCAGCGTTTCCGCCAGGGCATCGACGACTACCTGAGCGTGCTGGATTCGCAGCGTTCGCTGTACACGTCGCAACAGGCATTGGTGGATACGCGGCTGGCCCGGCTGTCCAACCTGGTTACCTTGTACAAGGTGCTGGGGGGCGGCTGGACCGAGCGCACGGTCACGGCGCAGACCCCGCCGGCGGCAGGTTCGTAGCGCCTTCGCCCAAAACAAAACGGGCCGATCGAAAGATCGGCCCGTTTTCTATTTGATGCTTGCCCGGCAGGGTGTCACGTGCGCTTGCGGGCGACAAGGCCAACCACGAACAGCACGATGATGGCGCCCACGACCGAGGCGATCCAGCCAGCCGGTTCGCCCTCTGCGTACCAGCCCATCGTCTGACCCAGGAAGCCGGCAACGACCGCGCCGATGATACCCAGGATGGTGGTCATGATGATCCCCATGTTCTGGTCTCCGGGCATGATGGCGCGGGCGATCAAGCCCACGATGAACCCGACGATGATCATGATGATAATGCTCATGCGCGTACTCCTTGCTTTAATAAAAAGGGGGCGATGTGCACTGATGATACCCACGCTTTTTGGGGGGCGGCTGTAACAACTGGTATGTGGCGCGGCCATGCAACAAGTCGGGCTATCGGGTCTGGATGGTGTCCGGGTCAGGAGGTAATGTCGATCAGTTGGGCGACATCCTTGGTCAGCGCCTGGACGCTGTCGGTGTCCGAGGCCAGCAGCCGCGCATGCCCGTCCTTGTCGAAAATGTACACGCCGCGGCTGTGCGTGACCTCGTACATGTCGGCGTCGTCGCCGGGGCGCGGCTTTTCAATCTGGTAGGCCACGCGGTAGCGCCGAGCCAGGTCGGCAATCTGCTTTTCGTCGCCCGTCACGCCGATGGCGTTGTTGTTGAAGGCGTTGACGTAGGCTTGCAGGATGTCGGGCGTGTCGCGATGCGGGTCGACGCTGACGAACACGATGCGCACGTTCTTGGCCTTGTCGCCCAGGTTTTGCAGCACGGCCGTCAACTGCGCCATGGTGGTGGGGCAGATGTCCGGGCAGCTGGCGTAGCCGAAGAACAGCATGACCGTCTTGCCCTTCAGGTCGTCGCTGCTGATGGTCTTGCCCCCCGCGCCGGGCAGCGAGAATTTCAGGTCGGGCAAATGCCCTTTGACGTTGTACAGCGTCCAGTCCACGTTCCGATCGCCGCAGGCGGCAAGAAACACGCAAAGGGCCAGCAGCAGACCACGCCAGGCGCGGCCGGTAATGAGGTGTCGCATGAGTCTCAGGAAAGGCCGAAAGGGTTGAAGGAACAATCCGTCCCGGAACAAGCCGGTCAAACCCGTTGATTCTACCTGCATGGATAGGGCTGGCCGGCGGCCGGCGAGGCGCATGGGGCGTTGGGCGCGCCCGGTTCTTGTCCTGGCGCAAACATCCGCTTCGGCCTCGGGCCTCGGGCCGATTTGTGAAGCTTTGTGGGGAGTGTGTTTGAGATGTCGCAAAGTCGTTCCATCGGCGATGCGCGCGGTCTATATTCAGAGCCTCGTCAGTAATACAGCTACAGGAAGGTCCTGAACGTGGATATGGCATCCGGCACGGCAATTCGTTATCCGTTGTTCCCGTATTACCCCGCAGTGGTCGAAATCCTGCATGACCGCAACGCCGGCCGCGTGCTGGATGCGCCCTGCGGAACAGGGTGGCTGGGCGATATGCTGTCCGCCCAGCGCGGCCGGCAAATTGACGTGGACGGCGTGGGCCTGTGGGAATTCCCGCCCGCCGACGCCGGCTATCGCTCAGTGACCGAGCACGATCTGGACACGCCCTTGAAGGTGGACACCGCCTACGATGCGGTGGTGTGCTGCGAGGCGATCCACCTGATGACAAACCCCGGTGTGCTGGCGCAGAGCCTGTACCAGGCGCTGCGGCCGGGGGGCACCTTGATCGTCACGACGCCCAACACCTGGTACCTGCGGTCCCGGTGGCAATTCCTGATGCGCGGGTTTCATTCCGGCTTTCGCCCCATGGTGGGCCGGCAGCGTGGCGTGGACTACATCGCGTATTTCCCGTTCAGCTTTCCGCAACTGCACCTGCTGCTGACGCATTACGGCTACACGGACATTACGCTGCATGAAGTCAACGAGCCCAAGCCCAAGCGCATGATCGAGCGTCTGCTGGCCGTGCCGTCGCGCCTGTATTACCGAGGCCGGGTGAAGGGGGCCGAGAACGAAGACGTGCGTCGCTTCTGGAAGCAGGCCGGGTCGGATCAGTCGGTGTATGGCCGCTGGCTGGTGGTGTCGGCGCGTCGTCCGGAGGAACCGGCGCCGGCGCCTGCGCAGGCCCGGGCGTAGAGCCTGGCGTAGAAAAAACCGCTGGCGCAGGCCCGGACGAAGTCGCGGGCGTAAAAAAGCCCGCAGCCATGCTAGCGCTGCGGGCTTTTTCTGCGCGGGGCAGGGCGATCAGCTGCCGCTCATTCCGCTGTGGCGCAGCAGCGCGTCAATGCGGGGCGCGCGGCCCCGGAACGCGGCGAACGAATCGGCCGCCGGGCGCGAGCCGCCCACGGCCAGCACTTCGCGCCGGAAGCGCGCGCCGGTTTCCGGGTCCAGCGTGCCCAGGGGGTTGTCCGGCTGCTTGGCCGCTGCTTCCTCAAAGGCCTCGTACGCGTCGGCCGACAGCACTTCCGCCCACTTGTAGCTGTAGTAGCCGGCGCCGTAGCCGCCGGCGAACAGGTGGGAAAACGCGTGCGGCAGACGATGCCAGGACGGCGGGAACAGCACGGCCACTTCCTGGCGCACTTCTTGCAACAGCGCCAGCACTTCCGAAATGGTGGCGCCCTTGGCGCGGTCGTGCATCAGCATGTCGAACAGGGCAAATTCGATCTGGCGCACCGCCTGCATGCCGCTTTGGAAATTGCGCGCGGCAACCAGGCGGTCGTACAGCGCGCGCGGCAGCGGTTCACCGGTGTCCACGTGCGCCGACAGCTTTTGCACCACGGCCCATTCCCAGCAGAAGTTTTCCATGAACTGCGACGGCAGTTCGATGGCATCCCATTCAACGCTGGCAAAGGCCGCCGCGCCGGGCTCGTCCACCTCGGACAGCAGCGCGTGCAGCGCATGGCCGGTTTCGTGGAACAGCGTGATGACGTCGTCGTGCGTAAGCACGGCGGCGCGGTCCCCGTTAGGGCGCGAGAAGTTGCAGGTCAGGGTGACCACGGGCGTCTGCACGTGGCCCGCGACGACGCGGCGGGCGCGTTCGCTATCGACCCAGGCGCCGCTTTGCTTGCCCGAGCGGGCGTACAGGTCCAGGTACAGATAGCCGATCAAGCCGCCATCCGCGCGCTCGACGCGCACGCCGCGCGCGTCGCTGTGCCAGGTGGAGACGGGCGTTTCGGTCAGACGCACGTCGAACAGTTTTTCGATGACGTCGAACAGGCCGGCCAGCACACGCGGTTCGGTGAAGTACTGCTTCACTTCGTCTTCGGAATAGGCATAGCGCGATTCGCGCAGGCGTTCCGATGCAAAGGCCACGTCCCAGGGTTGCAGCTCGTCCAGGCCCAGTTCGCCGGTGGCGTAGGCCTTGAGTTCAGCCAGGTCGCGTTGCGCAAACGGTTTGGCGCGGGCGGCCAGGTCACGCAAAAAGACGGTGACTTCGCCGGCGTCGCGCGCCATGCGGGTTTGCAAGCGCAGCGAGGCGTAGGTGCCCAGGCCCAGCAGGCCGGATTCTTCGGCGCGCAGCGACAGCAGTTCTTCGATCAAGGGGGAATTGTCGAACTTGGCATCGCCTTGTTCGGACGCCACGGTGCCGTAGCCGCGATACAGCGCTTCGCGCAGCGTACGGTCTTGCGCGTACTGCATCACGGGCAGGTAGCAGGGCATTTTCAGCGTCAGCTTCCAGCCCGTCTTGCCGTCTTCTTCGGCGGCGGCGCGGGCGGCGGACAGCACATCGGCGGGGATGCCGGCCAGGCGCGATTCATCGTCCACCAGCAGCGACCAGGCGTCGATGGCGTCCAGCACGTTTTCGGAAAACTTCTGCGACGCCTGGGCTTCACGGTCGGAGATCTGCGCGTAGCGTTCGCGGTCGGCGCCTTGCAGTTCCACGCCGCTCAGGCGGAAGTCGCGCAGCGCCATGTCGACGATGCGGCGGCGCACGGGCGACCATGATGCGAAGTCGGGGGCGGCGGCCAGGCGCTGGTATTGCTGGTACAGGCCTTCGTGCAGCCCGACCCAGGTTGAAAATTCGGTGATCAACGGCAGCGCGGCGTTATAGGCTTCGCGCAGTTCGGGCGTGTTGACGACAGCGTTCAGGTGCCCGGCTACCGACCACGCGCGCCACAGGCGTTCAGAGGCGGTGTCCAGCGGTTCAACCACGGCTTCCCAGGTGGGCGCCAGCGTGGTGTCGGCGGCGTGGTCCACGGCCTTGCGGGCGATGCCCAGCAGTTCTTCCACGGCCGGCACGATGTGCTCGGGCTTGACGGCCGCGTAGTCGACCAGATCGGAAACGGGGGCAAGCAAGGGGTTCTGGGTCATGGTGTTACCGGGATCGGGATGTGAAAAGGCGGGGGCGGACCAGGACGGCGCCAACAATGGGACCGACGGCCGCAAAAGACATAGGAATCAGATAGGGACGATCCGCCCGAAAGCAAGGCCCGTCAAGCCCACATGCGGCAAGGGCAATGCGCAGCCGTTGCCGGCCTGCGCATTGCCCTTGTGATGGGTCTGAAACGCGTCAGCCCGCCGCGCGTTCGGCGGCTTCGACCGTGTTGACCAGCAACATGGCGATGGTCATGGGGCCCACGCCGCCGGGCACGGGCGTGATGGCGCCGGCCACTTCCTTGGCGGAGGCAAAGTCCACGTCGCCGCACAGCTTGCCGTCTTCGCCACGGTTGATGCCCACGTCGATGACCACGGCGCCGGGCTTGATCATCGAACCGTCGATCATGCCGGGCTTGCCGGTGGCCACCACCAGGACGTCGGCGCGGCGGGTTTGGGCCGCCAGGTCGCGCGTCTTGGAATTGCAGATGGTGATGGTGGCGCCGGCGGCAAGCAGCAACATGGCCATCGGCTTGCCGACGATGTTGCTGGCGCCCACGATCACGGCTTCCGCGCCACGCAGCGTCACGCCTTCCGATTCCAGCATCTTCATCACGCCGTAGGGCGTGCAGGGGCGGAACAGCGGCTGGCCGGTCATGAGCAGGCCGGCGTTGCTGACGTGAAACCCGTCCACGTCCTTCTCGGCCGAGATGGCCTCGATGACCTTGTGGGCGTCCATGTGCTTGGGCAACGGCAACTGCACCAGGATGCCGTGGATGGTCGGGTCCTGGTTCAACACGGCGATGCGGGCCAGGAGTTCGGCCTCGGTCATGTCGGCCGGGTACTGTTCCTTGACGGAATGCAGGCCGGCTTTTTCGCAGGCGGCAACCTTGTTGCGCACGTAAACCTGGGACGCGGGGTCCGCGCCCACCAGCACCACGGCCAGACCCGGGCGCGTGCCCTTGGCCGCCAGGGTGGCCACGCGCTGGGCAACTTCTTCACGAATGCGCAGCGACAGGGCCGCGCCGTCAATAATCCTGGCGGTCATGCATGCGCCTCGGGTTTGGCCAAGGCCACTTTCATCAAATCAGCAACGGTAGTCACTTCCAGTTTTTCCATAATGTTGGCGCGGTGCGCCTCGACGGTCTTGATGCTGATGCCCAGATCGTCGGCAATCTGCTTGTTCAAGCGGCCGGCGACGATGCGCTCCAGCACCTGCTGCTCGCGCGCGGTCAGGCGCGCCAGCATGGCTTCGTGGTCCTTTTGGGCCTGGTGCTTGGACACGCGCTGCGTGGCTTGCTCAAGCATGCGCGCAACGATCTCGCGCAGGTCCGATTCGTTGAAGGGCTTTTCCAGGAAGTCGACAGCGCCTTTCTTCATCGTGGAAACGGCCATCGGAACGTCGCCGTGGCCGGTGATGAACACGATGGGCAGGGGGGCGTTGCGGGCAATGAGCTGTTCCTGGAGTTCCAGGCCGCTCATGCCGGGCATGCGCACATCGGCGATCAGCACGCCGATCTGGCTGGCGTCGTAGTCTTCCAGGAAGGATTCGCCGCTGGCATAGGCGCGAACGCGATAGCCATTGGCTTCCAACAGCCAGCGCAGCGAATCGCGGACCGCTTCGTCGTCGTCAACTATGAATACCGTGCTCGACAGGTGGGGCGTGTTCATGCGTGCAACTCCTCGGACTGATCATTCTGGGCCTGCGGCTGGGAAGCAGCGCAGGGCAGGGTAAAGCGGAAAATAGTACCGCCAGCGGGGTTGGGGTCCGCCCACAGACGGCCGTGGTGCGATTCAATAATGGTACGGCAGATGTTCAGCCCCATGCCCAGGCCCTGGGTCTTGGTGCTGAAGAACGGTTCGAACAGGCGTTCGGGCTCGGCCAGGCCATGGCCGCGGTCTACCACGGCCACTTCGATATGCTGCTCGTGCAGGATCACGGCGACTTTCAATTCGTCCGATTCGCTGTTTTCCATGGCTTCCAGCCCGTTCTTGAGCAGGTTCAACAGCACCTGTTCGATCAAGATGGGGTCGGCCAGCACGTCGGGCGCATTCGACGGCACAAAGCTGTCGATGCGGATGCGGCGCTTGCGGGCGTCGATTTCGGCAAAGCCGATGGCGTTGTCGACAATGCGGCCAATGGCCACGCGCTGGCGGCGCGGCTCGCTGCGCTTCACGAATTCGCGGATGCGGCTGATGATCTTGCCCGCGCGCTCGGCCTGCGACGCGGCTTTTTCCAGCGCGGGCAGCAGCATGTTGGGGCTGGTGTGGCCGGCCTTGACCAAGGCGACCGCGCCCATGCTGTAGTTGGCGATGGCGGTCAGCGGCTGGTTCAGTTCGTGCGCCAGCGACGAGGCCATTTCGCCCATCGTCGTCAGGCGGCTGGTCAGCTGGATCTTTTCCTGTTGCACGCGGGACGCTTCTTCGTGGCCACGGCGCTCGGTGATGTCGCGCGCCACCTGCATGCGCACGCGGCGGCCGTCCGTCCAGGCCAGCATGCGGTGGTGCACTTCAAACCAGCGCTGCACCGACGGCGCGAACACTTCCACGGATTCATCGGTGAAGCGGCCACGGCGGCCGGCCAGCAGTTCGTCGTGGCCGCCCGTCTGTGCGCCGAACACGCGGCGATAGGTGCGGTTGGCAAACAGCAGTTCCAGGCCATCGTGCGTGTCGGCCGTAACCGAAATGGCGTCGTCCAGGCCTTCCAGCACGGTCATGAAGCGTTCGTGCGCGGCGGTCAGGGCTTCGCGGATGCGCTTGGGTTCGGTGATGTCGGTCATCGACGTCATCCAGCCGATCTGGTTGCCGTTGGGGTCCAGCAAAGGCGACACATACATGCGCGCGGTGAAGCGCGAGCCGTCGCGGCGTTGCGCTTCCACTTCCAGGCCGCTGCTGGGCGTCTTGCCCGACATCAGCACGTCCAGCGTGTGCTGGTGTTGTTCATGGCGGCCGGGCACCCAATAAGGAAAGGGCGGGCTGCGGCCGATCAGGTCGGCTTCGTTCCAGCCGATCATGCGGCAGAACGCCGGGTTTACGTAGGCGATGCGGCCTTCCATATCCAGCACGCGCATGCCGGTGGACATGGAATTTTCCATGGCGCGGCGAAAGCCGGTCTCGGCGATCAGCGCGGCCTCGGCGGTGGAACGAAAGCGGGTATAGCGCCACAGCATCAACAGGCTGATGACGATCACGCAAGACAATGCCAGCACCACCCATATCAGGCGTTGCTGGCGCATTTCCTGGTCGATCGTCACAAACATGACGCTATCGTCATGAATGCGTTGCAGCCAGAAGAACACCCCCATCACACAGATGTACAGGATCAACACCATGGCGGGCGTGACCCAATACACGCCGCGGCGGCGAGTGCGGGCGTGATCGTGGAACGGCGTAGGAATATTGGACTTGGGCGCGCTGGACATGGAATTCGGGCCAGATAGACCGCGCATTTTAGTGCGTGTTGGGCGGGAATTGCCGGGAATCAAGCCCTGCTTTTGGCCTAGGCCATAAAAAGACCGGTCAGAGGCCGTTCAGCGGATGGTCAACATTTCGCATTATGAAATGCCGTACCGCAACATGAAATTTTCCTTGCGACCGGTTAATCTTCTTTCTTAGAATGCCGGCTGATAGGGAACCGACCCAAAGCAGGTCTCTAGAAAAAACACCCCGACCCATGCCTGACATGGTAGCCCGGATGATCCCGGCTACCATGCAGAGTCCGCGAGTAGAACCATCAAGCGGGTGTGGTCACGACGAACCCCAACAGGAGACACACGATGTCCTCTTTCGCCCAGGCTGGCGCCCCGCAGGCTGCCAACGACGAAGACACCCTTGAAACCCAGGAGTGGCTCGAAGCCCTGGCGGCAGTCCTTGATCGCGAAGGGCCGCAGCGCGCGCACTACCTGCTGGAACGCCTGATCGACGAAGCGCGTCGTTCGGGCGCCCACATCCCGTTCTCGCCGAATACCGCTTACGTCAACACGATTCCGCCGGGCCTGGAGCCCGCGCATCCGGGCAACCTGGAACTGGAAACGCGTATCCGTTCGTACGTGCGCTGGAACGCCATGGCCATGGTCGTCAAGGCCAACAAGCACAACCCGCCGGACGGCGGCGACCTGGGCGGCCACATCGCATCGTTTGCCTCGCTGGCCACCATGATCGGCTGCGGCCAGAACCACTTCTGGCACGCCGAAGACGAAAACCACGGCGGTGACCTGGTCTACTTCCAGGGCCACACGTCGCCCGGCATGTACGGCCGCGCCTACCTTGAAGGCCGCCTGACCGAAGAACAGCTGAACCACTTCCGCCAGGAAGTGGACGGCAAGGGCCTGTCGTCCTACCCGCACCCGAAGCTGATGCCGGATTTCTGGCAATTCCCGACGGTGTCGATGGGCCTGGGCCCGCTGATGGCCATCTATCAAGCCCGCTTCCTGAAGTACCTGCACGCCCGCGGCATTGCCGACACCAGCAACCGCAAGGTCTGGGTGTTCTGCGGCGACGGCGAAATGGACGAACCGGAATCGCTGGGCGCCATCGCCCTGGCCGCGCGTGAAAAGCTCGACAACCTGATCTTCGTGGTGAACTGCAACCTGCAACGCCTGGACGGTCCGGTGCGCGGCAACGGCAAGATCATCCAGGAACTGGAAGGCGACTTCCGCGGTTCGGGCTGGAACGTCATCAAGCTGATCTGGGGCGGTTACTGGGACCCGCTGCTTGCGCACGACAAGGAAGGCATCCTGCGCCAGATCATGGAAGAAACCGTGGACGGCGAGTACCAGGCGTACAAGGCCAACGACGGCAAGTTCGTCCGTGAACATTTCTTCGGCAAGCACCCGAAGCTGCTGGAAGCCGTCTCGCGCATGAGCGACGAAGACATCTGGCGCCTGAACCGTGGCGGCCACGACCCGCACAAGGTGTACGCCGCGTTCGACGCCGCCACCAGCCACACCGGGCAACCCACCGTCATCCTGGCCAAGACCATCAAGGGCTACGGCATGGGTCACGTGGGCCAGGCCAAGAACCCCACCCACCAGCAAAAGAAGCTGGAACTGGAATCCATCCGCGAATTCCGCGATCGCTTCGGCATCCCGATTCCGGACGATCAACTGGAAGACCTGCCGTACTTCAAGCCGGCCGAAGATTCGCCGGAAATGAAGTACCTGCACGAGCGCCGCGCCGCGCTGGGCGGCTATCTGCCGCGCCGCCGCGCCAAGGCTGACGAGCAGTTGAAGGCCCCCGCGCTGGACGCCTTCAAAGCCGTGCTGGAACCCACCGCCGAAGGCCGTGAAATCTCCACCACGCAAGCCTTCGTGCGCATCCTGAACCAGGTGCTGCGCGACAAGGAACTGGGCCCGCGCGTCGTGCCGATCCTGGCCGACGAATCGCGTACCTTCGGTATGGAAGGCCTGTTCCGCCAGATCGGTATCTATGCGCCGGAAGGTCAGAAGTACACGCCGGTCGATAAGGACCAGGTCATGTACTACAAGGAGTCGGCCGACGGCCAGCTTCTGCAGGAAGGCATCAACGAAGCGGGCGCAATGAGCTCGTGGATCGCGGCGGCCACGTCGTATTCCTCGAACAACCGCATCATGATTCCGTTCTTCATCTACTACTCGATGTTCGGGTTCCAGCGCATTGGCGATCTGGCCTGGGCGGCGGGCGACATGCAGGCGCGCGGCTTCCTGTTGGGCGGCACCGCCGGCCGCACGACGCTGAACGGCGAAGGCTTGCAGCACGAAGACGGCCACAGCCACATCCTGGCGTCCACCATTCCGAACTGCGTGTCGTACGACCCGACGTTCGGCCATGAGCTGGCCGTGATCATCCAGCATGGCCTGAAGCGCATGGTGGAAGACCAGGAAAACGTCTATTACTACCTGACGGTGATGAACGAAAACTACCCGCAGCCCGGTCTGACCCAGGGCGACGAGGAAGGCATCATCAAGGGCATGTACAAGCTGAAGACGCACGGCAAGGGCAAGAACCGCGTGCAGCTGATGGGCTCGGGCACGATCCTGCGCGAAGTCATGGCGGCGCAGGAACTGCTGGACGCCGACTGGGGCGTGGCATCGGATCTGTGGAGCGTCACCAGCTTCACCGAACTGCGCCGCAACGGCCTGGACGCCGAGCGCCACAACATGCTGCACCCCGACGAAAAGAAGCCGCAAGTGGCTTACGTCACGGAACAGCTGGCCAAGACGGAAGGCCCGATCATCGCGTCGACCGACTACATGAAGCTCTTTGCCGACCAGATCCGTCCGTTCGTGCCCAAGGGCCGCGAATACAAGGTGCTGGGCACCGACGGTTTCGGCCGCTCGGACTTCCGCGCCAAGCTGCGTGAGCACTTTGAAGTGGATCGCCACTTCGTCGTGGTTGCCGCGCTGCGCGCACTGGCAGACGAAGGCAAGGTTCCGATGGCCAAGGTGGCGGAAGCCATCAAGAAGTACGGCATCAATCCGAACAAAGCCAACCCGCAATACGCCTGAGGGTAAAGAGACATGAGCAACATCGTGCAAATCAAGGTTCCCGATATCGGCGACTTCAAGGAAGTGGAAGTCATTGAAGTGTTGGTGGCGGTGGGCGACACGATCAAGGCCGAACAAAGCCTGATCACCGTCGAATCCGACAAGGCTTCGATGGAAATCCCCGCGTCGCAAGGCGGCGTGGTGAAGTCCATCACCGTGAAGGTTGGCGACAAGGTTGCCGAAGGCGCCGTCGTGCTGGAAGTGGAACCCGAAGCCGAAGGCTCGGGAGCCGCCCCGGCCGCCAAGGAAGAGGCCCCCAAGGCCGCTGCCAAGGAAGCGCCGAAGCAGGCTGCTGCCGCGGCTCCCGCCGCCAAGGCGGAAGCCGCCGCGCCGGCCGCCAGCAGCGGCCCGGTCAATATCGAAGTGCCGGACATCGGTGACTTCAAGGAAGTGGAAGTCATCGAAGTGATGGTCGCCGTGGGCGACACCATCAAGGCCGAGCAAAGCCTGATCACCGTTGAGTCCGACAAGGCCTCGATGGAGATCCCGGCCTCGCAAGGCGGCGTGGTCAAGGAAGTGAAGGTCAAGGTGGGCGACAAGGTTGCCAAGGGTTCGGTTGTTGTCGTCGTCGAAGGCGACGCCGGCGCTGCGCCTGCCGCCAAGTCCGAAGCCACGTCCGACGCCAAGCCGGAAGCCAAGGCCGAAGCCAAGAGCGAAGCCAAGGCTGAAGCGCCTGCTGCCGCGCCCGCGTCGCGCCCGGCGCCTGCCGCCGCGCTGGAAGACCCCAACCTGAAGCCGGGCCAACTGCCCCACGCGTCGCCGTCCGTGCGCAAGTTTGCGCGCGAACTGGGCGTGAACCTCAGCAAGGTCAAGGGTTCGGGTCCCAAGGAACGCATCACCGCCGACGACGTGCGCGGTTTCGTCAAGCAAGCGCTGGCCGCTGCACCGGCTGCCGCAGCCGGCGGTTCGGCCGATGGCGCCGCGCTGGGCCTGTTGCCGTGGCCCAAGGTTGACTTCACCAAGTTCGGCCCGATCGAAGCGAAGCCGCTGTCGCGCATCAAGAAGATTTCCGGCGCGAACCTGCACCGCAACTGGGTCATGATCCCGCACGTCACCAACAACGACGAAGCGGACATCACCGACCTGGAAGCGCTGCGCGTCACGCTGAACAAGGAAAACGAGAAGTCGGGCGTCAAGGTCACGATGCTGGCCTTCCTGATCAAGGCCGTGGTTGCCGCCTTGAAGAAATTCCCCGAGTTCAACGCCTCGCTGGACGGCGACAACCTGGTGCTAAAGCAGTACTACCACATCGGTTTTGCCGCCGACACGCCCAACGGGCTGGTGGTGCCGGTGATTCGCGACGCCGACAAGAAGGGCATCTTGCAGATCGCGCAAGAAATGACGGACCTGTCCAAGAAGGCGCGCGACGGCAAGATCTCGCCCGCTGACATGCAGGGCGGCTGCTTCTCGATTTCGTCCTTGGGCGGTATCGGCGGCACGTCTTTCACGCCGATCATCAACGCGCCCGAAGTGGCCATCCTGGGCGTGTCGCGTTCCGCGCACAAGCCCGTCTGGGACGGCAAGCAGTTCGTGCCGCGCCTGATCGTGCCGCTGTCGCTGTCGTACGACCACCGCGTCATCGACGGCGCCTCCGCTGCCCGCTTCAACGCCTATCTGGGCGCCTTGCTGGCCGACTTCCGCCGCATCGCGCTGTAAACGGGGAGCCCTATGAGCAATACCGTTCAAATCAAAGTGCCGGACATCGGCGACTTCAAGGAAGTGGAAGTCATCGAAGTGCTGGTTGCCGTGGGCGACACGATCAAGGCCGAACAAAGCCTGATCACCGTTGAGTCGGACAAGGCCTCGATGGAGATCCCGGCGTCGCAAGGCGGCGTGGTGAAGTCCATTGCCGTCAAGGTCGGCGACAAGGTTGCCGAAGGCGCGGTCGTGCTGGAAGTGGAGGCATCGGATGCCGCCGCCGCGCCCGCCGCCAAGGAAGCCCCGGCCAAGGATGCCCCCAAGGCTGCCGAAGCCCCCAAGAAGGCCGAAGCCGCCGCGGCGCCGGCCGCCAAGGCTGCCGCACCCGTCGCGTCCAGCTTCAAGGGTTCGGCCGACGGTGAATACGACATGCTGGTGCTGGGCGCGGGCCCCGGCGGCTATTCCGCCGCCTTCCGCGCCGCCGACCTGGGCCTGTCCGTGGTCCTGGTCGAACGCTACGCAACGCTGGGCGGCGTCTGCCTGAACGTGGGCTGCATTCCGTCCAAGGCGCTGTTGCACAACGCTGCCGTCATCGACGAAGCCCGCGAGCTGGCTGCCCATGGCATCAGCTTTGGCGAGCCCAAAATCGATCTGGACAAGCTGCGCGGCTACAAGGACAGCGTGGTCGCCAAGCTGACCGGTGGTTTGGCCGGCATGGCCAAGGCCCGCAAGGTCACCGTGGTGACGGGCGTGGGCGAATTCGCCGACCCCTACCACCTGACCGTGACGTCCGCCGACGGCAAGAGCCAGACGCTGCGCTTCAAGCAAGCCATCATCGCCGCCGGCAGCCAGTCGGTGAAGCTGCCGTTCATGCCCAAGGACGACCGCGTCGTCGACTCCACCGGCGCACTGCTGCTGCGTGAAGTACCCAAGAAGATGCTGATCGTGGGCGGCGGCATCATCGGCCTGGAAATGGGCACGGTGTACTCCACGCTGGGCGCACGCCTGGACGTCGTGGAAATGCTGGACGGCCTGATGCAAGGCGCCGACCGCGATCTGGTCAAGGTCTGGCAAAAGAAAAACGCCTATCGCTTCGACAACATTATGTTGAAGACGAAGACCGTGGGCGCCGAAGCCAAGAAAGACGGCATCTACGTCACCTTCGAAGGCGAGGGCGCGCCCAAGGAACCGCAACGCTACGACCTGGTTCTGCAAGCCGTGGGCCGCAGCCCCAACGGCAAGAAGATCGGCGCCGACAAGGCCGGTATCGCCGTGACCGACCGCGGTTTCATCGAGGTCGATCGCCAGATGCGCACCAACGTGCCGCACATCTACGCCATTGGCGACATCGTCGGCCAGCCGATGCTGGCGCACAAGGCCGTGCACGAAGGCCACGTGGCAGCGGAAGCCGCCGCCGGGCAGAAGTCGTTCTTTGACGCCCGCGTCATTCCGTCGGTGGCTTACACCGATCCGGAAGTGGCATGGGTGGGCCTGACCGAAGACGAAGCCAAGAAGCAAGGCATCAAGATCGAGAAGGGCGTGTTCCCGTGGGCAGCCTCCGGCCGCGCCATCGCCAACGGCCGCGACGAAGGCTTTACCAAGCTGATCTTCGACGCGGAAACGCATCGCATCCTGGGCGGCAGCATCGTGGGCACCCACGCCGGCGACCTGATCAGCGAACTGGCCCTGGCCGTGGAAATGGGCGCCGACGTCGTCGACATCGCCAAGACCATCCACCCGCACCCGACGCTGGGTGAATCGGTGGGCATGGCGGCGGAAGTGGCCGAGGGTGTGTGCACGGACTTGCCGCCGATGAAGAAGAAGTAATTGCCGGTGGGGCGGCTTGGCCGCCTCACGCAAGCCACGCAACGGCAAACAAAAAGCGCCGGCCCTGTTCAGGGTCCGGCGCTTTTTTATCGGCCGGCCGCGCAGGTGGGCGGCGCCGTGGAACTGAATGCGTGCGCGTCAGGCCTGGGTATTGATGCGCGAACCCAGTTGGCTATCAATCGCCATCGGCGCCACGGACTGCATCAACGTTGCGACCGTATCGGCTTGCGCGTTCAGCGCCTTCTTAAGCACGGTGGCCTGCACTTCCTGGACCACATTCGCGTCCTTCAAAGCCAGCGCGGTGTTGACGGTGTTGTTGATGGAATCCATGGTGTGTGTCCTTGTGGAGGAAAGCGTGTGGCAGGCAATACGGCTAAGCCGATGCGGCCTGGCCAAAAGAAACATGTCGCATTATTACGCAGGTTTGCGGCTTTGGTGCAAAGAATTGTCGGTGGTTTGCGTGGCTGGGATGTGACAGCGTGGGGGCGTAATTGGGTGCGCGGATTGGTGAGTGGGTTGATGCCTGGCTGGGTGCCTGACTTGATACCTGACTTGATTCCGACTTGATG
Source organism: Achromobacter semiaridum (assembly GCF_053543755.1). Taxonomy (NCBI): domain Bacteria; kingdom Pseudomonadati; phylum Pseudomonadota; class Betaproteobacteria; order Burkholderiales; family Alcaligenaceae; genus Achromobacter; species Achromobacter semiaridum. Next base: position 90,294 of record NZ_JBLVOL010000037.1, read on the forward strand.
CCTCAGCTGATCCCTGAGTGCGTGCCGACCAAGGTAGGAATAGCCAAGCCAGACTGATCAAAGTCAGGGTCGGGCAGGGCATTCCTTGACGACGCCCCAGCCCTGGTTCGGCTCGCAAAACTGCCTGCGTGCTTCCCAGGCGCAATCCGGCCGTTCAAAAAAGCCCAACTCAGCGCAACGCGCCAATTCGCCCTGCAAGGTGTCAACCCAGGCCAAGGGGTTAACAGCCGGAATCTCGGTGATGCGCAGCGCGGACTTCGGCGCGGTTGATGTCGCGGGTGATGCGGCGCTTGGCGTTATGTTGGATGCGGCCGCTGCTGTCGCGATTGACGCTTCGTTTGATGCGCCGCTCGGTGCGCTATTTGATGCGCTATTTGTCGCTTCGTTTGTCACCCCATTAGTCGCTCCGTTTACCGCTTCGTTTAGCGCTTCGCTCGACGACGGTTCCCCATGCGGCACAGACGGCACCTCGGCAGGCAGCCCGTCTGAAGACGGCGCACGCTGCAAGTTTGGGGCCGGCACAGGCGTTGACCCCGCCGTTTCCCAATCGCTGGGGGAGCCATCGGCGGGTTGCAGCGGCAAACGTGTCAGCGGCACGCGGCCCGAACTAGCAGGCGTCGCGTCAGGGCCGGTGATGCCGTTGTTCGGCGCGTTCCACGACACCACAAGCAGCACCAGCGCGGCATAGATGGCCAGGGTGTACAGCACGGTCAACGTGGCCGAGCCAACCCGGCGCCCGGTAATCGGCGCATCATCGTCACGGCCCAGCAAGGCGCGCCAGCCAACCAGCGCCGCGCCTGGTGCGGAAATAAGCGCCCAGCCGATACGGCGTATACAGCTCGGCTCGGGCTGGGGCTGTGGGGAGGGCGGCGCAATGGCCTGCACCTGGGCGGCCAGCAATTCGCGCAACGCGCGGTTCTCTTCGCGCAGACGCCGAGTCTGCGCATCATCGACCGGTGCCGTGGCATCTGGATCCGTCGTGCTGTCGTGCTGCGTAGCGAAAGGATCGGGGGGCGTGGCGGTCATGGGGCTGAAAAATATAGATACAAAGGTGGTGCGACGGCAATTATGAAGTAAGCCGCAAGGACCTCAAAAGGGGAATAGCGTGGAAAAAGTGCGGTTTGGTGAGGTTTGGGCGTAGCGGCCGGTTGGATGCGGGCGACTTGGCCTGTCGGCGCGGGGCGTGGCCTACAGAGCGGAGCGGACCGCGCGGGGCCGCCTAGGCCGAACGAGACGAATGGGCCGCGTCATGCGACCAAGCCCATTCAAGCGCCGCTATCTTCGCGCCAGCCCAGCACCGTCATCGGGTTTCCGCCCTGTATCGAGAATGCCGCGACTTCGCCGCGCACAATCGTGCCCGCCGCAATCACGCAGCCCTCGTGCAGAATCGCCCCGTCCAGCAAGACGCAGTTGGCGCCGATCCAGACGTCGTCTTCAATCACGATGCCGCCCTTGCTGGGACGAAACCCCTGTTCACGGATCGGCAAGTCACGACGGCGGAACTCGTGGTTGGCGGGAGCGAACGTGCAGTTCGCCGCAACGGCCACGCGAGCGCCCATGCGGATGCCGTTGCCGGTGTAGAGCACGCAGCCGGAATTGATGACGCATTCCGGCCCGATCTCTACATCGCCCGATCCGCCCGCTGGCTTGATCTTGACGAAGGAATCCACCACGGCCCTGGGGCCAACCACGATGCGCGTGCCGCGCGTGGAATCCTCGATGTCGGCAAGCGGCGACACGCGCGCGGTGGGATCGATCAGAATCACAATGCCGCCTGGCTCGTCAGGCCTTGCGGCGCAGGAAGCCGTCTGGCGCGGACGTGACCAGCAGGCGGTCTTCCACCGAGCGGTCGATTTCAAACTCGGGGTGCTGCTTGATCCATTCCCACACCGCGGTCTTGGGGTTGTTGCCCTTGCCCCAGTGACGGCCCGGCCATTCGTAGTCGGCCGGCATGTCTTCCACGAAGGTGTCGAAGACCACGCAATAGCTGCCGACGCTGACCAGATCGGCGTAGGCATTCAGTTCCGCCAGCACGTGGTCATGCGTGTGGTTCGAATCCAGGCAGACCATGATGTTCTTCTTGCCCTCTGCATGCGCACGCACTTGCGCGATGGTCGCGGGATCAATGCTGGAGCCTTCGATCAGGTGGATACGCTGCGCCAGCGGATGGGCTTCGATGGCCTTGCGGTTGTGCTCGCGGATCTCGATGTCCACGCCCACCACTTCGCCCGCGCCCAGCAATTGCAGCATGGACGCCGACAGCATCAACGAGCCGCCGTGCGCAATGCCTGTTTCGATGATCAAGTCCGGCTTTACGGCCCAGATCAGCTCTTGCATGGCCATGGCATCCATGGGCAGTTGGATCAGCGGACGCCCGGCCCACGAGAAGTTGTTCATGTACTTGCGTTCCAGCGCCATCTGGCGCCACGCAATGGACAGCTCGCGGAATTCCTGGTCGGTGGCGAAGCCGGCAATGCGGGCCTGCTTTTCCTGGCGGTATTCGGGGTGCGCGTCGGGCGTGGTTTCAAGGTAGGACATTCAGATTCCTTTGTGCAGGCGGTACTGCGCCAGAAAATTCGGGAAATAGTCGGAGAAGGCGCGCGGCGCACCGCCGCAAAGCGCCTGGATGCGGCTTACGTCCACATCGGCAAAGGCCCATTCGGGTGCATCGGGCGCCACGTTGCAGCGGTAGCCCAGTGCTTGTTGCAACCAGTGGGCAACTTCGCGGTTGTCGACGCTTGCGCCATGCGCCACGTTGAAGATGCCGCTGGCGTCTTCTGATTGCGCAATGGCCAATATTTGCGACACCGCGTCGTCGATGTAGAGATAGTCTTTGCGCGAAGAAAGCGAGGTGCGCAGCGTAATGCCGTTGCCGCGCGCGCCTTCTTCCAGCAATTGGTCGATAAAGCTGTCGGGCGTATCGCGCAGGCCCACGATATTGGACAGGCGCGCCACTTTGGCGCCGCTGCGGCCACCATGCAGGCACAGCGATTCACCCATCAGCTTGGACAGGTTGTAGAGGTCGCTCGGGTCATTTGGGTTGACGGCAAGCATTGCGCTTTCGCGCGTATCGGCAGAGCCCGCGTAGACCCGGGTGCTGGACAGGTAGGTCAGGCTGTCGAAATTGCCGGCCGCAAGCAGGCTGCGCAGCAGGCAGACGTGCGCCTCCACGGTGTCCAAAGGCCGGCTGCGGAAATCCGAAGTCAGCCCAATGGCGTAGATGACGTGGCCCAAGGGGCGCGTCATCAAGCCAGGGTCCTGGCGAGGCGGCGCCTGGCAAGGCGGGCCGGCGGCGCGCAGGCGCGCGACCAGGTGCCGGCCGATGAAGCCCGCGGCGCCCAATACCGTGACCGGCTGCTTGTTCATTACTGCGCCGCGCTCTCGATGGACAGGGACGGGATGGCCGTAACCAGCTTGGCGTGCCATTCACGGCGCGCGTAGTCCAGTTGCGCCGACACCTCCGTCTTCAAGTTCCAGGGCAGGATCAGGATGTACTCGGGCTTGTCTTCCCGAAGCGTGGCTTCCGCGACGATGGGGATGTGGCTGCCGGGCAGGTACTTGTCTTGTTTGGCGGGGTTCAGGTCCACCACGTAGGCAAGCAGGTCGGGGCGCACGCCGGCGAAATTCAGCAGCGTGTTGCCTTTGGCGGCCGCGCCATACGCCGCGATGCGTTTGCCGCTGCGGCGCAGCTCCACCAGGAAGGCCAGCAGGTCGTTCTTGACCCGCTCTGCCTGTTCCTGGAAGCGCGAATAGAACGCGGGGCTGGTCATGCCGGCTTGCTGCTCTTCGGCCAGGGTGCGCGCCACGTCCGCGGTAACGTCATGCTTGCCGGTGTCCAGGCGTTGCGCAAAGACGCGCAGGCTGCCGCCGTGGGTGGACAGGGGTTCTACGTCGAACACCGCCAGCCCGTTGGCGGCGAAGATCCGCGACACGGCGGTCAGCGACAGGTACGAGTAATGCTCGTGGTATGCGGTGTCGAACTGGCTTTCCTGCACCATGCGCAGCAAGTGCGGGAATTCGAACGTGGCAACGCCCTGGGGCTTGAGCAGCGCCGCAAAGCCCGAGACGAAATCATTGATGTCCGGCACGTGCGCCAGCACATTGTTGGCGGCGATCAAGTCCGCCGCTCGGCCCTGTTCGGCCAACTCGTCACCAAGTTCCACGCCAAAGAATCGTTGCACGATGTCGATGCCGCGCTCGCGGGCGGCTTGCGCGGTGCTGGCGGTGGGTTCGACGCCATAGCAGGGGATACCGGCCGCCTGCACGTACTGCAGCAAGTAGCCATCGTTGGCGGCGATCTCGGTGACCATGCTGCCGGCGTTCAGGCCGAACCGGCCGATCATCTCGTCCACGTAGCGGCGCGAATGCGCCAGCCAGGAAGACGAGAACGAACTGAAATAGGCGTAGTCGTCGGTGAACAGCGCTTCGCGGCCGGCGTGGTCTTCGGTCTGGACCAGCCAGCACGTTTCGCACACCAGGATGCGCAGCGGAAACCAGGTCTCGGGGCCGCGCAGGGCGGTGGCGCTCAGGTAGGCGTTGGACGGGGGCGCGTGGCCCAGGTCCAGGAAGGGCAGGCGCAATTCAGCCTGGCAATGACGGCACTTCACAGTGCGACTCCCGGAAATGCAGGGTCCAGGCGGGGGTGTTGCTGATCACGCTCGGACACTTGGGTAAAGGGAAGGGGCCAGGCGATGCCCAGCCGGGCGTCCTGGAAATGCAGGCCGGCCTCGGATTGGGGCACATACGGCGCGGAATGGCAATAAAGCATGTCGACGTCATCGGTCAGGGTTTGAAAACCGTGAGCGAAGCCTTCCGGAATCAACAGCGCGCGGCCGTTGTCGGCGGACAGGCGTTCGGCATGCCACTGAAGAAAGGTGGGAGACCCCTGGCGCACATCCACGGCAACATCCCAGACGACGCCGCGGATGCAACTGACGAGCTTCATCTCGGCGTGGGGCGGCAGTTGATAATGCATGCCGCGAACGGTGCCGGCCTGGGCGGTGTAGGTATGGTTGACCTGTTCCATGCCCCCGGTCCAGCCGCAGGCTCGCAGGTCGGCGCCATCAAACAGGCGGGCCAGAAAGCCGCGCGCGTCGCCACGGGGATGGCGTTGCACGATCTTCAGGCCGGCCAGCGGCGTGTCGATAATGTCCAGGCTCATGGTCGGGCCTCGTACAAATCGATATCGGCGTTGGACAGCGCGCGCGCGTCTTCACCCGCGTCAAAGCGGCGATACCAGTCCATGCTGCGCGTCACAGCCTGCGCCAGCGGCCAACGCGGCGTGACTTGCAGCGTGGCGCGCGCCTTGGCCGTATCCAGGGTCAGCAGGCCTGCTTCATGCGGGCCGTCGATGTGCTCGGCATAGCGCGTGCGTCCGCGGCCATAGGCATCTTGCGCCAGGTCCACCACGGTACGCACCGCCGCCGCCTCGGCAGCGTCGGGGCCAAAATTGTAGGCATCCGCCAGGGCCGAGTCGGCCCACAAGGCTTGGGCCAGCGTCAGGTAACCCGCCAGGGGTTCCAACACATGCTGCCATGGCCGCACGGAATCCGGCCGCCGCACATGCAACTCGCCGTCGCGTTGCCAGGCGCGTACCGCGTCCGGCAGCAAGCGGTCCACGGACCAGTCCCCGCCGCCGATGACATTGCCCGCGCGCGCGGTTGCGACCGATACGCCTTGTGCGCGAAGGAAGGCGTCGCGGTACGACGCGATGACCAGTTCGCTAGCCGCCTTGCTGGCGCTGTAGGGATCGTGCCCGCCCAGTGTGTCGCTTTCGCGGTACGGGTAGGGCCATTCGTTGTTGCGGTAGACCTTGTCGGTCGTGACCATGACCGCCACACGCGCGGACGGCGTGGCGCGCAGCGCATCGAGCAGATGCGCCGTACCCATGATGTTGGTGGCAAACGTGTCCAGCGGCTGCGCGTAGCTGGGCCGCACCAAGGCCTGCGCGGCCAGGTGCAGCACGATCTCGGGCTGGGCGGCCACGACATGTTCACGCAGCGCGGCGGCGTCGCGGATATCGCAATAGCAGCTCTTGATCAGGTCGCCAATGCGGGCGGCTTGATACAGGCTGGGCTCGCTGGCGGGGGGCAGGGCGATGCCCGTAACCTGCGCGCCAAGGCGATGCAGCCACAGGGCCAACCAGCTTCCCTTGAAGCCGGTATGCCCGGTCAGCACGACGCGCTTGTCGCGCCAGAACGCGGCGCTGGGGTTCACCAGACTTTCCATGGCGCCTTGCCCGTGCTCCACAACGACTCCAGCAGGTTCTTTTCGCGCAGCGTGTCCATTGGCTGCCAAAAGCCCAGGTGTTCAAAGGCATGCAGCTCGCCGTCGCGGCTCAGCGACTCCAGCGGGCCGGCTTCCCAGGTCGTGTCGTCGTCATCGATCAAGGACAGCACGCTGGGCGACAGCACGAAAAAGCCGCCGTTGATCAGGCCGCCATCGCCACGCGGTTTTTCGGTAAAGCCGGTCACGCGGTCGCCGTCGCGGCGCAGCGCGCCATAGCGTCCGGGCGGTTGCACGGCGGTGACCGTGGCCGCCTTGCCGTGCTTGCGATGAAACGCAATCAGCGCGCTGATGTCGATATCCGCCACACCGTCGCCATAGGTAAAGCAGAACGCCTCGTCTTCCTTCACGTAGTCGGCCACACGCTTCAGGCGGCCGCCCGTCATGGTGGTTTCACCGGTGTCGACCAACGTCACGCGCCACGGCTCGGCCTTGCGCTGGTGCACTTCCATGCGGTTGTCGGCCATGTCGAAGGTCACATCCGACATGTGCAGGAAGTAGTTGGCGAAGTACTCCTTGATCATGTAGCCCTTGTAGCCGCAGCAGATCACGAAATCGTTCACGCCGTGGGCGGAGTACGTTTTCATGATGTGCCACAGGATGGGCCGCCCGCCGATTTCGATCATCGGCTTGGGGCGCGTGTGGGTTTCTTCAGAGATCCGGGTGCCCAGGCCCCCGGCAAGAATGATGGCTTTCATGCTTGGGATTCGCACCAGGTAGTGAACATGCCGCGCAGGGCGGCTTCGAACTTGCGGGCAAACGCGGGTTCGTCCATCAAGGGGCTGGCGTGCATCTCGGCGCGCAGATTGGCGCGGATGCGGGCCAGCGTCGGCAAGTCGCTGGCCAGGGCCACGACCTTCTGGATGTATTCCTCTTCGGTCTGGGCGATCCATTCCGGGCGGCCGATGCCGTTCAGGACGGAACTGCCGATGCGGCCGACGCTGGGGCGGTCGGCAAGCGTGATGTACGGCACGCCCATGTACAGCGTTTCGACCAATGTGACGCCGGAGTTGTGCGGAAAGCAGTCCAAGCCGATGTCCATGTTGCGCAGCACGTCCCAGGCGGGGCTGTGGCAGCCGACCATCAATCGTGAACGCTCGATCCCCTGTGCTTCAAAGCGGGCAATCAGGCGCTCTTGCATGGGGCCGTCACGGTAGCTGTTGCTGTCGACCACCAGGCGGCCTTGGGGCAGGCGCCGCAAGATTTCGGACCACACGCGAACCGTACGGTCATTCATGCGGATCGCGCGGGTCAGCGTGCCCAGCGTGACGTAGCCGTTGGTTTGCGCCGGCAGAGGGCCGAAGTCACCCATCGAGGCGCCCGGCCGGTAGATGAAGTTGCTTTGCGCAAGGCGCCAGGGCTTCTCGGAAAACAGGTGTTCACTACCCTTGGGCACCATGGCGGCGTCTGTCATGATGTAGTCGATGGCCGACAGCCCCGTGGTATAGCCAAAGCCCAACCAGGTCAGTGAGACCGGCGCAGGCTTGCGGGCGAAGGCGCCCAGGCGGTTGTCCGCAGTATGTCCGGCGACGTCGATCAGGATATCGATGCCATCGGCGCGGATGCGCTCGGCCAACTGCGCGTCCGTCAGCGTGGCCGTGGGCACCCAATGGTCGAAGTACGTTCTCAGGCGCGCGCTCGTGGCGTCCGGGCTGACCAGTTCGGCGTAGGCCGTCAACTCGAAATTGTCGCGATCGTGATGCGCGAACAGGGGCTCGATGAAGTAGTTGCCTGAATGTTGGCGGAAATCCGGCGATACATAGCCGACCTTCAGCTTGCGCTGCGGCCGCCGGTTGTTTTTGTGCGGCTTCCAGTTTGCCTGCAACGCCTGGCATAGATCGGTGTCGTAGTCGCGATAGGCTTCGAAGATTTGCTCGGCCGTGTGGCCGTCCGAATAGTTCAGCGCGAACAACAGGTTGTTGCGTGGCATCTTTTCGGTGGGAAACGCGGCCACGGTGTCGCGGGCCGCGTCAATTGCCGCCGCGACATCGCCAGCGTCGATCAGTGTTTTGCTCAGGTTGACCCGCGCCTTGCGGTGCATAGGGTTGAGCGAAATGGCTTGGCGATTGCTGGCTTCGGCTTCTTTGTAGCGGCGCTCGGTCGCCAGGCCGTCTGCCAGCGCCGAGTGGGCTTCCGCACTGGCGGGCGCCAGTTCTACGGCGCGGCGCCCGGCGCCGATGGCTTCGGAAGTGCGCCCCAGACGGGTCATCAACGCGCACAGGACCACATAGCTTTGCGGGTCAGCCGGGGCCAGTTTGATCATGTTGAGCGACGGCAAGATGGCGTCGTTCAAGCGGGCGGTGCTGAACAGCGAGATCGTCAGTGCCTCCCAGGCGTCCCAGAACTTAGGGGCGGTCTTGGTCAAGCGGCGCGCAACCGGCTCAGCTTCAAGATAGGCATGCCGAGTCATCAACTCGTGCAATTGCTTGGCTTGCGGAACGATCGCGGCGCCGGGGTTGGACTGATGACCGGATCGCGTCAGGATGCGAGCGTACAGGCTCAGGCAGGCTTGCGCGCCGACATACATGCCAAAAAGGGGTGCGATACCCCGTGTTCCTTGCAGCGTCGCGTGCAGCATGCGGCACCATGACCGGGGTGACCCTTGTACCAGGCCGTAGCGCTTGGCAAGCGAGAGAGTCTCCGCCATCTCGCCCAGGTCAACGGCCATCGCCCCCCC
>NZ_JBLVOL010000037.1:99303-109576 GCF_053543755.1 Achromobacter semiaridum
CCCCCCGGCAGCCATGGCGCGCAGCGTCGCTGTCTGGGCCTCGGAGAGCGCCAGCAACACTGGTTCGTGCCACAGGTTGAATTGCGGCCAGACCGCGTCCGCCGGGGCTTGCGATTCCAGATCCAGGCAGGGCAGCGGCCGCAGGGTGTTTTCGCCACCGTCTTCGCGCTCGTAAGGGCCGGCGTCCAAGCAATAATGCACCAGGTCGTTTTCCATCAACACGCGGATCGCGTGATCGAGGGTCTTGGCCGCTGGGGCGTCGGTTTGCTGATTCCGGTGCATCAATACAGCAAGCAATGTGCTGTAGGGCAGGGATGCGGGCCAGGCGTGGGCCAGCGTGTCCACAACGGTCACCACGTCCGCTTCATACGTGACAAGGGCGCGACCCAGATGGTTGATATAGGTGGCGCCAGTCTGCTGGCCATTGGCGGCCAAGCGGGTCAGGCCCGAGGCAAATCGCAAATCGCGTAGGCGGTCCAGGTCGGGCTTGGCCTGGGCCTGGGCGGCACGCGCTTGCGCGATCCACAGACACTGACGGAATGCACGGCCCGTGGCGAAATCCAGGTACTGCTGGCGAACAGTGGCGGGCAGCCCCATCGCCAGCAAGCTATGGTTCAGCGAGACGCCCTGACCGAAATTAAGCGCAATCTCGCTAAGCGGCTGGGCGTCGCCCACGTATGCCAGCCCTGCCTCGGCAGCGCGTCCGGCCAGTTCCACAAAATAGCTGGGAGTGCTGGTCAGCGGATCCGGCGCGGGCGACGCTCCGGGGGACGGTGCGTTCAACGCCCTGTCAAACCAGGCCGTTGCGGCATTCAGCGTGGAGGCTTGAGGATTGCCGGCCGCCATGCCGTCTTTGAACAAGGCCAGCGCGGCGCGCGCGCTTTGTTGCAGCTCGTCTTGGGTCTGGGCGGCGTGACCGTGTAGCATGATGGCGTCGCGCACGACGTCCAAGGCCTTGGCGCCGGGGTACACCGGGCTATCCACATACAGCACACCCAGGGGCGACAGCAGTTTTTCGCACGCTTGCAGCAGCGCATGCGCCTGATCAGCCGGCAAGTAACTATATAGACCCGTCACCACGATGTAGTCGAACAGCCCCAGCTGCGCGCCCAAATCCGTTGCTTGCCCCACATACAGCGCAAGGTTGGTAACTTCCATCCCCTGTGCGGCTGCCGTGCCCTGTGCGATCAAGGCTTCGCTTGCGTCGACGCCCACGGCCTGGGCGCTGGGATAGGCCAGCGCAAAGGGAAGCAGCCCTTCGCCGGTGCCGCAGCCGAGCGCCAGCACGCGCGCGCGTTCCAGCGGCACGGTCTCCACCCCATAAAGATGCGCAGTGGCCCGCAGGTGGGCCGGCGAGTGGCTGGGCGCAAGCCGACCCGGCTCTGCGACGGCTTGACGATGGGAGAAGGCCGGATAGGACATGGGCGGGTAAAGGGCGGAGTCAAGGAATCTATTGCGGGAATTCTACGAACGGCGGCCCGCTTCCATTCGTCGAATCAGCATCGGAATTCACCGCCAGTTTGCCCAAAGCTCGCGGGCGTGGGCGGGGCGAAAAAAAACCCGCCGAGGCGGGTTTTTGGGGATTCCAGGGACAGGCGCGAAGGGCTTGCCCTGGCTGCCAGCAAGAGGAAACCGAAGTTTCCTCTGCCAACCGGATCTGTCGCTGAGAATTAACGCAGCAGGGACAGAACGGTTTGCGGCACTTGGTTGGCTTGCGCCAGAACCGAGGTACCTGCTTGTTGCAGGATCTGAGCCTTGGACATGTTCGACACTTCCGTGGCGTAGTCGGCGTCTTGAATACGCGAACGAGCGTTGGACAGGTTGTTGACCACGTTGTTCAGGTTCGAGATCGTCGATTCCAGACGGTTCTGGACAGCACCCAGTTCGCCGGTCAGCTTGTCCAGCTTCGTGAAGGCGGCGTCCAGCGTCTTCATCGGATCGGACGTCTTGGTGCCCTTGCTGGTGTCTTCGGTCGTCAGAACGCCCGAGCTGTTGACCTTGGCTTCAGCGCCAACCTTGGGAGCGTAGTCACCGGTGCCGGTGCCGCTCTTGACCGTGGCCTTGCCCGTGTTCGGGTCAACGGTGTAGGTCGTGTTGTACGTCTTGGTCGTGGTGAATTCGCCCTTGCCGTCAACATACGTGTCGGTCGAGTCGCCGCTCACGAACGCCAGATCGGCGCTGGTGATGCCTTGGCCCAGGGTAACAGTGGCGTTGGCACTTGCCTTCACCGTGGCCAGCAGTGCGTCGGAAGCGACCGTGTTGGTGAACGACAGAGCGTTGGCCGTGCCGGTGCTGTTGTACGTCTTGCCGCCGATCGAAACCGACGAGGCGCCGGCTGCGCCGGTGTTGGCGGTGGCGGTCAGCACGCTGTTCAGCGTGGCGGCCGTTGCCGAGGCGTTGTTGGTGGTCAGGTTGCCTGCAGCATCCAGGAAAGCGTCTTGGCCGCCGATGGTGACCTTGCCGGTCGCATCAACTTGGAACTCGGTGCTGCCACCGTTGTTGTGCGTGTAGGTAGCGGTCGTGGTGCCGGTAGCCGGACGCAGCGAGTTGGCCAGCGTGGTGATCGCGCCAGCGTTCGAAGCCGACTTGTCGGTGAACGTGAAGTTCTTGTTCGTGGCGTCGTACGTGTAGGTGGTGGCGGCGGTGCCGGTGCCCACAACAACGGTGTTGCCGTTTTCCAGCTTGCCGAAGGCTTGGTCAGCGCTGACAGCCTTGTGCGTGGTGGCGACCGTCCAGTCATTACCTGCAGCGGTGCCGCCAGCAGCTTGCAGATCCGACACGGTAGCCGAACGGTTCTGGGTCACGCCCGAGCCGTTGACGTTGAAGCCGTCCAGACCCAGCGTCTTGACGCTGATTTCCGACAGGTTCAGGGTGATCGTTTCGCCGTCGTTGGCGCCAACTTGCAGCGTCAGGGGCTTGGCCGAATCCGACAGAACCTTCACGCCGTTGAAGTCGGTTTGTTCCGAGATGCGGTCGATGTCCGAGAGACGTTGGTTGATTTCGTCTTGCATCGAGTTCAGCTGTTCTTGCGAGTAGCTGCCGTTCGAAGCTTGCACCGACAATTCGCGAACACGTTGCAGGTGGGTGTTGACTTCGGAGGCGGCGCCTTCCGTCGTCTGAGCCAGCGAGATACCGTCGTTGGCGTTACGAGCGGCTTGGGTCAGGCCCTTGACGTTCGCGGTGAAGCGGTTGGCAATGGCCATACCGGCGGCGTCGTCCTTGGCGCTGTTGATGCGCAGGCCCGACGACAGGCGTTCGATGGCGGTACCCAGGGACGATTGCGACTTGTTCAGGTTGTTCTGAGCAACGAGCGACAAGTAGTTGGTGTTAATGACTGCAGCCATGTTTAGGCTCCCAAGAGAGAAAGGCTTCTTCAAACCGGGCAGCGGGGCCGCCCATCGTGTTAACGGGAGAATTCGCTTTCTTGCGTCTTCGAATTTCTCCGTTGTCAGGATTACGGCAGTCGCAAATCAATCTTTAGGCTTTTTTTTCGGCAATCGTAAATATGTTGGCTTTATTAGGCGGTTCCGCGGCGCGGGCCCGGCCCTTGCCTGCAAGGCGCTGGCCGTGGAAGTTGTAAGCGTCAATTCACCAGCAGGCCGGTGCGACGCAATTCAGCCAGCAAGGCATTCAGGAATTCCTGCGCCACGGGTTCCAGATTCCGCGCACCCTTATAAGACTGGCCGTTGGGGTGGGGCGTGCGTCCGGATGTCAGGGTGTCGCGCGTCAGGGTGCGAAGCTCCGCCACGCTGCGCGAGCCGTCCATATGCAGGGCGACGAATCGGCCCAGTGCGTCAGCGGGCGGCGTCACCGGCTGGTGCCACAGGTTGTACATACCCACTTGGCATGCCGTGCTTGTTACTTCATCTAGTAGTTCGCGGGCACCCGGAATCAAAGCGGGCTTGGTGTCGGGCGCCAGGTAGGGCGATGGTTCCATACGGAAATGAACCCCGCTGGATTGCACCAGTGTGATCAAGTTCATATAGACCACGTTGGCCAGGTCGTCCCCTTGCACGCCCGAATGGTGGGATTGCGCAATGTCCAGCAGCGCGTCAAACGGCAGCGAGCGCGGCCAGGCCTTGTTCATCGCGTCGATCATGCCGAGCATGGCCGGGTCTTTGCTGCTGAGCGTCGCCCCGTTGGGCGTCAGGTAGTGGCGATGTTCGGCCGAGGCGCCAGGCGAAGGGGCGGCGACGTCAAGACGCGTGGCGAAGTGCATGGCCTTGAACGCCGTGCCTTCGGGTTGTTCCAGCATTTTTTCAGCGCGCTCGCCATGCACCAGCAGGCTTTTACGAAAAGAGCGGCCCACCGCGAAATCCAGATACTGTTCGCGCATTTCGCGGTTGCCCTTGGCCGACAAGCCGTTCAGTCCCAGCGCGACCTTGCTGCCGTAGGTGGAAGCGAAGGTCAGATGCGGTTCGGCGTCCGTCATATACGCCATCCCGGCCTGCTGGGCGGCAGCCGCGAATTCCAGGAAGTAGCAAGGCGTGTTGATCGCTTCCAGGTATTCGTGCAGCAGATAGTGGTCGGACTGTCCGCGCAGTTTATGCGCCGCGCCCTGCAGGGCCGACTGCAGCGGATTGTTGTGCCACAAGCCGTTTTCCAACAGGTCCAGCATCTCCTTGGCGCTGGCCAGCTTCTCTTGTGCGGTTTGCGCGCCAAAGCTGTTCAGGATCATGGCATCGCGGACCACGTCCGCGGCTTTCCATCCGGGATAGGTGTTGTAACTGACGTAGGCAACACCTTCGGGCGCCAGGTTCTCGCGGCAGATGCGCAGGATGGCGTCGCGGACTTCGGGCGGCACCCAGCTGAACACGCCGTGGCAGATGATGTAGTCGAACACGCCCAATTCAGGGGTGACGTCGGTCACGCTCATGGCGCGCAGGTCCAGATTGCGGGCGCCGGTTTTTTCGGCAATCTGCTGGCCGGCTTCAATCTGCTGCGGCGCCAGGTCTATGCCGACGACGCGAGCGTTGGGGTGGGCCAGCGCGAAGGGAAGCAGGTTCCCGCCCGCTGCGCAACCCAGTTCCAGTACGCGCGCGGTATCAAGCGGGGGCGCGGCCAAGCCATATAGGCTAGCCACCGCGCGCAGGTTGCCCGGCGACGTGTACGCGAACGCGTTCGAGATATAGGGGGTTTCGTCGTAGGCGTCGGAGATGGCCTGAGTCAAATGATCGGCTGCGGTCATTGCGTAATTCCAGGGAAGGGGCTGCGCGCGGTTTAACCGCGACTGCTTGCGGATTGGGATGCTGTTCGAAAGGCTATCAGCATGGCGTTCGGGTATATGGGCCGAACAGCGATGGATTTGCGGGGGAATTTCCTGTCGCGAAATCGCCCCATCAAATAATCTGCGCGATCTGCCCTTCCAGCGGCAGTTCCTGCCAGGCCAGATCTTTCAACTTCGCCCGTATCCGCGCCGTCGCCTGCGACCTCAGCTGACACACCCGTGCCTCGGTCACATTCATGATGGCGCCTATCTCTTTCAGATTCAGCCCCTGCTCGTAACACAGCGACAGCAACAACTTCTCTCGATCAGGCAGCGCATCAATAGCCTGCACCAGCGCCTGACGGAAATCACCCGCCAACAGCGCATCCAGCGGATTCCCACCGGCCGAGCCGTGGTTCAGCGTGGCGGTCCAGTCGGACTGGCCGGAGGCGGAGTCGGGTTCGGTGGTGAAGTCTTCGTAATGCACGATCTGCACGCCTTGGGCGTCGTGCAGCAGCGATTGGTATTCGCCGATCGGCATTTCAAGCTGGGCGGCGATCTCGGCTTCGGAAGGCGCGCGCATCAGGCGCTGCTCGAGCTGCTGGATAGCCTGCTCGATCTTGCGCGCCTTGGTGCGGACGCTGCGGGGCAGCCAGTCCTGGCCGCGAAGCTCGTCCAGCATCGCGCCACGAATACGGGTCGTGGCGTAGGTCTCGAATTGGGCGTCTGCCGTTTCCTGATAGCGCCTTACGGCGTCAAGCAGGCCGATCATGCCGGCCTGTATCAGGTCGTCGAGCTCCACACTAGCGGGTAGCCGTGCGAGCAATTGCAGGGCCAGCTTCCGCACTAGCGGGGCATATTCGACCAAGCTGTCATCTGCGTGGGGCATTGCGGGAATGTCAGGCGGTGTCCATCGTGACGCATCGTCAGACGTTGTCAATTTGCGACATTGTCGACAAACGCGCGGCTGCGCTAAAGCGACCAGGATTTAGTGATCGGCAAGGTGACATTGTCGGCACTGCACAACATTTCATTCCCGGAAGTACGCAACGTTTTGAATGCTTATTTGCCAAATTGACGTAAATTCGTCACGAGTTTCTATGTCAATGTGTATCGAAACTCACAGGTTGCGCAATATCAACAAAGATTTGTCATATAAGTCATAGAAAATGACATCACCTGTGGTAAATTTTACTTAAATTGCGAACAAATGATACATTTCGCATTAAAACAGGATGCAGCAGCAACCAGGTGTCACTAAGACACCGGTGCTTTTGGTTATCGAGCCCCCGTGGGTGGGATTGGGATAGGGAGTAGGGCGTGCAACAAGTCGAAAATTCTTTGCTGGCAGACATTCGCGAAGTGAATCTGTCATACCTGTTACTTGCGCAACGTATGTTGCGTGATGACTATGCAGCATCCATGTTTCGTTTGGGATTCAGTAACGAAGTCGCTGACATCCTGATGCGCCTGTCGCCGGCGCAACTGGTCAAGCTGGCCAGCTCCAGTTCGCTGCTGTGCCGTTTCCGCTTTGATGACTACAGCCTGTTGTCGGCCCTGACCCATGATGTTCTGGGCGGCGCGCTGCAACAAGCTCACGCAACAATCTTGCTGGCCAAGCAACCTGTAGAAGAACTGGCCTGACGGCCGCTCCAACACCCACTCGGACTCGTGTAATGGCCTCCAAAAGCGTATCTCAGGAAGCGGACGACATCCTGCTTGCCAGCTCCATGATTACCCTGGGAGCGCGGCTTCAGGTCCTGGAGGCTGAAACCAGCCTCAGCCACGACCGCCTGGCACGCTTGTACCGCGAAATTCGCGGCTGCTCGCCACCCAAGGGCATGCTGCCGTTCTCGGTGGACTGGTTCATGACCTGGCTGCCGAATATTCACTCGTCGCTGTTCTACAACGTTTATTCGTTCCTGAACGCGCGCACCAGCAGCAAAGGCATCCGCGCCATCATCGACGCCTATCGCCTTTATCTGGAAAACGCCGGCCTGGACACGGCCGAAAGCTCGGAACCGGTGTTGAGCTTCACCCGTGCCTGGATGCTTGTGCGTTTCTTCGACAGCGGCATGCTCCAGCTGTCCGCCTGCCGCCAATGCGGTGGCCATTTCATCGCCCATGCCCACGACCCGCACTCGGATTTCGTGTGCGCGATCTGCCGTCCGCCTCCTCGCGCCGGCAAGACGCGCGCGGCGGCCAAAGCACGTGCCGGCACCCGTCCGGTGCCCGCGCTCGGCGCTGTCCGTCCGTGACCCGGACGCGCCAGGCGCGCGTCCAAATACATCAAAAGCCCTGGAAAACTCCCCGTAACCCGCCTTTTTGGGTCGGGGGGAACAGGGGATCATTGACGCCAGTTTTAGACTTCGTTGGCAGGGGCCTGATGTGTTGATTGTTATCGGTTTTCTCGTGGTGATCGTGTCGGTCGTCGGCAGCTTCATAGCGCTGGGCGGCCACTTGGGCGCGCTTTACCAGCCCTTCGAGCTGACACTGATCTTTGGTGCGGCCTTTGGGGCTTTCCTTGCCGGCAACAGCAAAAAATCGCTGATGCTGGTCAAGAAGGCGCTGCCCGACGCGCTTAAAAGCTCGCGCTACAGCAAGGACGTGTACATGGAGCTGATGGCTCTGCTGTACGTGTTGTTGAATAAAGCGCGCCGTGAAGGCCTGATGGCCATCGAATCGCATATTGAGGACCCGGCTTCCAGCCCGATCTTCAGCGAATATCCGCGCATTGCCAAAGACGCGAAGCTCATGGAGTTCATTACGGACTACCTGCGCATCATGATCAGCGGCAACATGAGCTCGTTTGAAATCGAAACGCTCATGGACGAGGAAATCGAGACCTATCGCCATGAACGCGAAGTGCCCGCGCACGCGCTGCAACAGATGGCTGACGGCCTGCCGGCCTTCGGTATCGTGGCCGCGGTGCTGGGCGTGATCAAGGCGCTGGCGGCAGTGGACCAGCCGCCCGCCATCCTGGGCGACCTGATTTCCAAGGCCATGGTCGGCACGTTCCTGGGCATCTTGCTGGCGTACGGTTTCGTGGGGCCGCTGGCCTCGCGGGTCGAGCGCCGCAATGACGAAGCCATGAAAGTGCTGGAATGCATCAAGACCACGCTGCTGGCCAGCATGAACGGCTACCCGCCGCAACTGGCGGTGGAATTTGGCCGCAAGGTGCTGTTCTCGTCCGTGCGTCCGACCTTTGGTGAGCTGGAAGAGCACGTCCGGCAAACCAAGTCGACCGGCAAGGCCTGACGGAGCGGGCGATGAGCACCGTAAACAACCACCGTGTGGTGATCCGCCGCAAGAAGGTCAAGGGCGGCGGGCACCATGGCGGCAGCTGGAAGATCGCCTACGCCGACTTCATCACGGCGATGATGGCGTTCTTCCTGGTGATGTGGCTGATCAGCATCGTGCCGCGCGAAGAGCTCAAGGGCATCGCGGAATACTTCCGCATGCCGCTGCGCGTGGCGATCACGGGCGGGCCCAGCAGCTCGGCCGAGACCAGCGCCGTGCCCGGCGGCGGCCGCGACCCCTTGCGCAGCGAGGGCGATGTGCGCAAAGGCCAGGGCAACCGGGTCGAATCCCAGCCCATGGGCGACGCCGAACGGCGCGAACAGCACCGCCTGGAAAACCTGAAGCGCCGCCTTGAAAACGTCATCGAGACCAGCCCCGTCCTGAAAAGCTTCAGGCCGCAGCTGCTGATCGACCTGACGACCGAGGGCCTGCGCATCCAGATCATCGACAACCAGAACCGCCCGATGTTCGCCACCGGCCGCGCCGAAGTGCAGCCGTACATGCGCGACATTCTGCGCGAACTGGGGCCGGTGCTGAACGAGCTGCCTAACCGCGTCAGTATCTCGGGCCACACCGACGCCTCGCAGTACGCGCGCGGTGAGCGCGCCTATAGCAACTGGGAACTGTCGGCGGACCGCGCCAATGCCTCGCGCCAGGAATTGGTGGCCGGCGGCATGAACGAAAGCAAGGTCATGCGCATCCAGGGTCTGTCTTCCAGCATGAGTCTGGTTAAAGATGATCCGTATGCAGCCGTTAATAGACGTATCAGCCTCGTGGTGCTCAATATGAACACCCAGAAGCGCATCGAAAACGAGAACGCCGCAGCCGCGGACGTAAGCGCCAAAGATGCTCGCGAGGTGGGGACGGCCGTGGAGGCGGTGCAAGCCGCCGCCCAGGCCACGACGGCAACCAATCAAGGCGAAGCGGCGAACGCGCCGCCGGTTCAGGGGGTTCGATAGCAATGGCGGCAACGATTCTGGTGGCGGACGACTCGGCGACGATGCGGATGATCGTCCAGGCGACGTTGACGGGCGCGGGGTGGAAAGTGTTGACGGCCGGCAACGGCCAGGAAGCGCTGGAGGTGGCCAAGAGCCATCCGGTGGACCTCGTGGTCAGCGACTGGAATATGCCCGTCAAGGGCGGGCTTGAATTGATTCAAGGCCTGCGTGAGCTGGACCAGTACCTGGATGTACCGGTGCTGGTGCTGACCACCGAAGACGATGTGGGTAGCAAGATGGCCGCTCGGGATCTGGGCGTTTGTGGCTGGCTGTCCAAGCCGGTCGACCCCGATGTGCTGGTGGAATTGGCGACCGAGCTGCTCGATGAGCAGGCCGGCGCGTAAAGCAGGTTCATTTATGAAGGCGTACGGGTCATGAGTTCTGGTTTGGACCTCAGTCAGTTTTACGAGACCTTTTTCGACGAGGCGGATGAGCTGCTCGCGCAGATGGAGCAGCTGCTGCTGGAGCTCGACGTAGGGTCTCCCGACATTGAACAGCTCAATGCCATCTTCCGCGCGGCGCATTCGATCAAGGGCGGCGCGGCGACATTCGGCTGTTTTACGCAGCTGGCGGGCACCACCCACCTGCTTGAAAACCTTCTTGACGCAATCCGTCGCGGCGAAATGGCGCTGCGCACGGACATGATTGATATCTTCTTGGAAACGAAAGACGTGCTCAAAAGCCAACTGGATGCCTATCGGGCCTCCGAAGAGCCCGATGAAGCCGTGTTTGAGCGTATCTGCGCCGTATTGAGGCAGCTGGCGCTGGA
>NZ_JBLVOL010000038.1:0-23157 GCF_053543755.1 Achromobacter semiaridum
AAGGCGGCGGCGGGGGGGATTGCGGGGAGGTGGGGGAGGGTGGAGGGGCGGGGTGGGAATCTCGCGGTGGGCCGTTATATGGATTCTTAGTCCTTGCCGCTTTTGCCGTATGTTGCGAGCGTCATCTCGATGAACAAGTCTGCTATGCGGTAACAGCTTGCTTTAATTCAGTCTTTGGTTATCTCAGGTAAAGTCATGCGCACGAAGTGCTTAATTTGTCACGTGCCGTGCCGTTAATGCTCTGTTCGTCATTGGAGAAAATAGAATGTACAAGTTCCTTTTCGCTACCGCCCTGGCGCTTTCCTCGCAAGTGGCATCTGCAATCGAAGTCGTGAATGATCTTCCTGTGGAAGACGTACGGGTTGTGAAGAAGGGCATAAATGTGGTGGTAACCGGGATCTTGACGAATACGAGCGGAAAGACTCTTACCTCAGCTACGGTAACGTTTGCCCTGCTTGATGGTCAGGGCATCCAGGTCGGTTCCGCCATAGCGGGAGCAATGGGTATCGAGAGTGGTCGGAAGTGGAAGTTTGAGGCCTTTCCGGGTACTCGGTCCGCATTTGCAGAAGCGAAGCTTGTCCGTGTACAAGCAGTTACAGAGTAATAGACCCTAATCAGGATCTTCGTCCTTAGCGCGCTAAATACCTGACCGTAATTAGGTCAGGTATTGTGCAGCAATTGCAGCGTAACGGATGGTGAAAACAGAACCGGTAAGCTGTGGTGACGGGCCAGTCCAGGGATCACCAAATCAATTGACCCAGCTCAGATTAGGCTTTGGTCTATCGGACGAATTACCACGGTCGCGATGCGCATGCGCCGGCGCTTTCTAACGCTCGCAACGAGCGTCAAATCACCCCACCCCGCCACGGTCGAACCACTGACCTGACGAGGTCTTACGCTTCAATTTAGCTAGCCCTGCGCTTGCTCTTGTAAGCGAACATCCACGAAACCCCCTATCAGCCGCCCTACCAGGGTGACACGCCTGCGGACGCCCTCAGATCTCACCGTTCCGATGGCCCTCTTACTGCGACAGGGGCACAAAGGGTGAGAGTACCGGGCACCACTTTCGAACACCTATTTCCTGCGGAGGCGTCGAGGGGCAGGTGTGTTGGCCCTTCGCAGCCGAGGCGTCTCAGGCACGGGAGTGAGCTATTCCCTTCAACGAGGGCTTTGACGGGCGGCTTGGCATTCGTCTGCCAGGCGGTGATGGCGTGGAAAATGGAAGCCGTGCTGAATGGGATGGACCGTGAGTTAATACCTCTGAAGTGGTCAGGTCGCGTTAACTGCGCCGTATTTGGCGCGCACCGCTGCTGCTCAATACGTTCTCTGATCAACGGTTTGCATTGGGGACCCGTGACCGGGAATAGCGATTGTGGCCTTATTGCTGATCGGGACGGTTTGTCGACAAAGTACAAATAAATTAACCGCACCGACCTAAACAGTAGGTCAAAGAAAGTTCGGGTAATATTTGAAAACATTCGTCACGTACCCGTATGTTCACGATCATGTCGGCAGAGGCGATTCGACAACGCTTGTAGCTTGTGAGGACTGCATGGCACGCCGTAATGGATTCGGAGCGTTTATCAAGGCTGCGGCGCGAGTAGCGGCGGCTTCTCAGCGAGAAAGTCAGCGGGCCGCTAGAAGACAACTGACTTATGCCCGACAAATTGAGCGAGAAGAGCATAGAGAAGCTGCTCAGCTTCACCGCGATCAGCGAAGGCTTGCTGCGCAGCAGGCTCGCGAAGATCGAGAAGCCGAGAAGGCGCTAAAGGCGCAATACCTTCAGGACCGCCAAACAGAAGCCGACGACCTCAATGCCGAGCTGAACGAGAAAATAGAAGAACTGCAAGACATCCTCGCGCATACGCTTCGTCACGACGACATCATCGACTTCGACAGCCTCCGACAATTCGAAGCGTTCGCGTCCTTCAAGATCGCGCAGGAGCTTCGTCCCAGCGACCCCCCATCATTGATCGACGTTCCCGCTCCTGCCGGATTGAAGAAGTTGATCCCCGGTGCTAACGGCAGGTATCAAGCTGCCTTAGAGACGGCAAAAATTCAGAACCAGCAAAGGCTAGAGAGCTTTCGGTTGGTGGAAGAAGAGAAGCAGGCGCAGATCTCTATCCTCAAAGAACACTACCTACAAAAGAAGGCGCAGTACGACGCCGATGTGGCTCGTCGCAATGCAGAGGTAGATGAGTTCCAAACTACGTACCTGGCTCACGATGGCGATGCTGTCATCGCATACAACGAGATGGTACTCATCCGATCCGAGTACCCGGAAGTCGGCTTCCCCCAAGAGTTTCGCCTTGCGTATCGAGACGACGCGAAAGAGCTAGTTGTGGAGTACGAGCTGCCACAGGTATCCGTGATTCCAACAGACTTAGAACACCGATACGTGAAGACCCGCGACCAAATCGACACGAAGCCTCGAAAGCCTGCCGAGATCAAACGGCTCTATCAAGACATCGTGGCATCTATCGCGCTTCGAACGCTGCATGAATTGTTTGAGGCAGATCAAGCTGATGCGTTGGCGCTGGTCACCTTCAACGGCATTGTTGATACAACGGACCCCGCGAGTGGAAGAGAGATTCGCGTGCCGGTCGTGTCGGTGAGGGCGGGTAAAGCGGAGTTTTTGTCGCTGCGGCTTGATCGTGTAGAGAAGATTGCATGTCTGCGCAACCTGGGGGCTCAGGTCTCGAACAGGCCAGACGAGCTGCAGGCGATTAAACCAATCGTTGAGTTCAACATGGTCGATAAACGGTTCATTGATCAGGGAGACGTGCTCAATGATCTGGAATCGCGGCCGAATTTATTGGATCTAACGCCGGGTGACTTTGAAGTGCTGGTGTCCAACTTGTTCAGCCAGATGGGGCTGGATACGAAGCTAACGCGGGCTTCTCGGGACGGTGGCGTGGATGCAGTTGCCTTTGATACTCGGCCAATTTTGGGCGGCAAGGTCGTTATTCAGGCCAAGCGGTACAGGGATACCGTTGGGGTGAGTGCGGTGCGGGATTTGTACGGGACGATGATGAACGAAGGGGCTACCAAGGGGATATTGGTTTGCACCAGCGGGTACGGGGTCGACGCTTACAGGTTTTCGCAGGATAAACCCATTGAATTGATTGATGGCGGAGGGTTGCTGTATCTGCTTAGAGAGCATGCCGGTGTTGAAGCTAGGATTATGAGTTAGCTCTGCTCCAGTCTTTTCCCCGGGGTGATAGCTCTTTTGATGTTAGTTCAGGTCCAGTATTGATAGGTTGATGTGAAAACCAGCCCGCGAAGCGCAACTCGTTGGCAGGCAGAGTTATGCAGTTCTTTCTGAACCGAGGTTGGAGGCGGATATGCTGCAAGAATTCTTGAAAAAGGCCATTGAAGATAAGGCTATTGTTCGTTTTGTTTACGGTGGCCGTCAAAGGGTGATCGAGCCGCATGTTTTGGGAATAAGTGGCGGCGTGATGCAAATTCTTGGGTATCAGATCGAAGGGTCTAGTAGTTCTGGAACTCTGCCGGAGTGGCGGCGCTTCGATTTAGAGAAGATTATCGGGATGGAGGTCACGGCGCAGACGTTTTCTGGTCGACGACCTTTCCCTTCGGGTAGGCATAGTTCTTGGGATCGGCAGATTCTAATAGTAGGTGTTTAGAACATCGATTTCAGACTGCAATTTCGCCCAGATTCGTGGGCTGAGTTGCAGATAGACACTTTTATGCAACATAACACTCAGAATTATTGATTATTGCCTTCAAGCAAACATGAGCCGAATAACCGTAAATGATCTTCCTGACCCCGATAATTCAAGAGCGGTGTATGCCTTCGCAACGTCCTTCAATGGCTATGAACATTTCGGCTCATTTTCAGCTTCCATGCGAGTAGCCAAACAGCGCACGCGCGCGACATTGATTGATGTTCGAAATGAGCTTTTTGCTTCGGCTCGTGCGTCTCGGCATGTGGGAAATGAAGATTTCTTAGGCCTGTATCGCGAGTTGCTTCCCGTGTTGCATGAACTGATTGGGCCGGATACCTAAGTCTGTTGCAAGCCCAAGCTGCAGGCAACGCCGTTGAAGCGGACCGTGCGCCAGACTGCAGTTTCACCGCATTCCACTCTGGTATTGCAGTCTGACCTCTTTATCCTGCTTTCTTTCCACGTAACCTACAGAGAGTCTGCAAAAATCCCAGAACCGCGGAATAAATAGAAGTGGGGCTGCGCAAACGCTGAGCTTCTGGGCCAGGGGACGCTCGCCTAGCGATAACAAAAAGATGACCGAAATATATCAGCGTACTATTTAAAACCATGAAGCCAGTCAATATACAGTCATTGCTGCAAGCAAGAGTTTCATTGAAAGACGAGATATTCGATATTTACTTGAAATACTACGGTATCGATGTCAGGAATGCAGAGCTCGACGACATGGGAAAACTTCTCATCACGATGGAAGCCTCCAGAGTGAGTGCAGAAGATTTATCCGATTTTTATGTGGGCTACAAAATCCCTCAGATCGGCAAGGAATTCGATCTCCTTAGATTTGGACAGGCCTCTATAGTAAATATTGAGATCAAGAGAGAGGGTGCAGCGGAAAAAATAAAGACTCAGCTGTTACGGAACAACTACTACCTAAGTTTCATCGGACGACAGGTTTATGCATTTGCATTTGTGTCTTCATCGAGTACGCTTTACTTTCTAGGCGATGACGGAGAGCTCAAGAATACAGATGCAGCACACTTGCTAAGTGTGCTTGCCGACCAAGGGTCAGGATCAGAGCCAACACCAGACGTGCTTTTCAACCCATCTGACTACCTCGTTTCACCTTTCAATTCAACAAAAAAATTTCTCGCCAACGAATATTTCTTGACGCACCAGCAAGAACAATTCAAGAGCGGGATATTGAGCTCAATAGATGCGGAAACTGGAACAATTTTCGTTGGAATCACCGGTAGCGCGGGTACAGGGAAGACCTTGCTCACCTTTGATATCGCCAAGCATCTATATGAAAAAAAGAAAAATGTTCTGATAATACACTGTGGACAGCTTAATGAAGGTCATCGTGCACTGGTCCATCAGGGATGGAAGATTTCGTCTATTAAGTACCACCAAAATTGCGACCTAAATCCGGTTGACTTATTAATTATTGATGAGGCTCAGAGAATACAGCAGCCTCAACTTGACAATATAGTGGAAAGGGCCAAGCTGGCAAAGTGCGTTTGCATCTTCTCGTATGACAAGGTTCAAACCCTTTCAACCTGGGAAGAACTGGGAGACATGGCGGGTAAAATTTCCGCCATCCCATCAATTAACGTATATAAGCTTTCTGAGAAGATAAGATCCAATAAGGAGATCGCAAACTTCATAAAGATGCTATTCAACCGCAGTGCATTCACGCAGATACAATCTAGCCGAAACATCAGGATTAGCTATTTCGCCAATAGCGAAGATGCCAAAAAATATTTGATCGGATTGGACTCTAGAAAGTGGGAAGTACTGAGGTTTACCCCTTCTCAATACAACGCGGAGCACCACGAGAAGTACTTCGCCGCTGCGAGCAAGACCTCCCATGAAGTCATTGGCCAAGAGTTTGACGGTGTGGCGATTGCAATGGATAAGTTCTTTGCTTACGATGCTGCGGGCAACCTTGTTTACCGTGGTGGCGCATATTACGCTCCAACCAAAATGCTATTTCAGAATATCACTCGTGCGAGGCGGAGACTCGACTTAATCATTATCAACAACGAGGAAATTCTGAAAAGGTGCCTGAGCATTCTTCAATAGTGACACGTGCGACCGAAGGTGTGTATTTAGGTGTAAGACTCCAATTTCACTAAGTCCACTGCGGAATCTCAGTCTGACACCTTTATTTCCAGCGAGTAGGAGAAATAGGACCGCAGCGGATCGGTTTTGGCCGTCCCGCTTTGGCTACAATTGGCCAGAAGCAGCCGGTACCGCAACTTGGAATACTCTTACTTTCCCAACAACTTTGTCGGAAAAATTTCATTCGAAATTTCTGTCACCATATTGATGTAGAAGAGCATGGCCAATTCTGCAACTACCCTCGGCTCTTCCATGTTTGGTCTATTTTTTCGATAAAAACTCATTGGCTTGGATAAGTGCGTTTTAGGAGGATGGAAGGTAGTCCCTCGATTCGTTACAGGAAGAAGTGGCCTATCCCAAGCAGACCATGAAAGCTGTATTCCATTTGCGACAGGAGTAGCTTTCAAATTCGCGTCCCAGTCCTTCATGACCTCAGAAATAGTATGTTCCGTCACGTTTCTGGCTTGGGATATATACTTGAGCAGTGGGTCGTTTTTTCTAATGTTCTCAAATTTTGATCTTAGTTTTGGCCACTTCTTTTCATTCTGGCATTTCGCAAGAATTTTGTTCCAAGCCCGATCCATCGCCTGCAAGAACTCTCGCCAAGCAATATCGTATTGGTGGAAGCTCCCAACCCCAACGGCAGCCATTTTTTTATAAGCCTCACTGGCCGTTTTTAGCTCAGTTATCGCCTCTATAAGCCCCAAGTCGTATTTTCTCAAATCATCAATACTCAGGGAATACAGGTCTAACGTTACCGCTGTCATGGATTAGTGGCTAAAAGTTATGAAGTTTCAATCCTAGCAAAAACAAGGTCTAAAAGTAAGCAGTCATCAAAAGTTGAGTGGGCAGAAAATTCACGAGTCTCGACAGTCCGCTCAGGGCCGTCCACGGCCTTTCGGCAAGGACGGCTCGCGGCCAGGAGGCGACGTTCGTGAGTTATTGGTTTCAAAATGCCTGAAAATGAGCGACTCGTGTATATAGAAAAAGCGATGAATAGAAGCCAATACCTAGTTGATGATGTGGATGTGGCGAGCTTTCGTGATTGGATTGCGCAGCGCCTGCAGGGACGACCGGTGCAGTTCACGGTCGGATCGCACCACTATGACAGTTTGCCTGCAGCGAAAGCCGCCTACGCATGGCCGTTGAAGGCCAAGACTGGCCTGCCGAACCCACACAGCAGCTATCCGTATATCCATCCAGTCGTGCCGCCGCTTGCTGCCCGCGCGAACCTGGAGATCAACACGGCGGTTCTGAGCACGCTGCAAGACTCCCTACGCACCGCGTTCAGGGGCCAAAACGCCCTTAGGTTGGCCGGGGCAGTCGCGGCAATCTTTCACTGGGGAGGGGTCTATACGACTACGCGACATGGCGGAAACAAGCCCTGGTTAGCGCGGCATCACGCGCACCTACATGCGCTCTTGAACCAAGTTGTCATGGATTATGCGAGCGGCTACGACGTAAGCACGGTAACTGGACTGCGGTTCAATGCGGGGATGACCAAGGTGTACGCCCTTCTGCTAGACGAATTCATCATCTACGACAGCCGAGTGGCAGCATCGCTGACATGGCTCGCGCTTTACTGGTGGACGAACGTCAAAAATTCGCCCTCGATCAAGTTGCCGGCCCTTCTCCGATTTGGAACCTTACCGCCAAATGGTGCCGCTCGGGGTCACCGAAATGCAGCACCTGGGATTTTTCAAAGCATCACTCGGGCTGAGGATCACTACACGTGGAACGTGCGGGCGAATTGGTTGTTGTCGGGTGCATTGTGCCTCGCCGGCAAAAAGAGCCTATTCGCGACGCTTCGCGAGATCGAGGCTGCGCTCTTTCAAATGGGCGACCGAGTCTGCTAGAGATGCGGCAATTGGAGGCGATCAACCAACCGACTGTTGGGGGTAGAGGGTTTAGGTTGGTGGTTATGACTAGTGGCCGCTTCTGGGCTGGCTACCCCCATGATCCGTCCATACGCACTGGGTCGAAAGCGGCCTGTCGTCCACGACTGCTCGCGGCCAAAAACCGACACCGCAATAAGTGTCAGTTTTCGGGAACTGGGGCAATAATGCACCCTGTAAAGTGGTTTTTTGCACGTATCTGGTCAGGAAATCCGTACCAAAATAGCCTATCAAAGACCTATCCTGCCTTAACTACTTGTGCATTCTTAGATCAAGATCTACGTAAGATCCGCCAAAGAAAGAGGGGAATGAAATGGCTAGCCAAGTGAACAAACATGGGCTTTCTAGACGCATACCTAGTCATACCAAAAGAGAAATTCGTCAGCGATGTGGGTTCGGTTGTGTGATCTGTGGGTTCGGGTTTTATGACTATGAGCATTTTGATCCGGACTTCGTAGACGCCAAAGCCCATTCTCCTGAAGGCATGACCTTGCTCTGCTCACAGTGTAATCAGAAACGCGCGAGGAAGCGACTTTCAGCAGCCACTGTCGCAGCGGCAAACGCCAACCCTAAATGCTTACAACAAGGGTTCACTAGCGAATTATTTGATTTTGGCTTAAACCCCATCGAAGTGAACTTTGCAGGCAACCAGTTCATCGACTGCAAACACATTATTGAGATCAACGGAACCCCTATTCTGTCGCTGACGCCACCTAAACAAGAAGGTCAGTCATTCTTGATTTCAGGCATTTTCACTGATGAACTTGGTCGGGTCGCACTCACCATTCAAGACAATGTCTGGCAGGCGCAAGCATCTTATTGGGATATTGAGTGCGAGGGACCAAGAATCACTGTCAGGACAGCATCTAGATATGTGGCATTACAGCTTTATCTAGAGCCAGAAGCCAGCCGTCTCACCATCGAAAAAATTGATATGGGGTTCGAGCGTGTCCGCTTAAAAGGAACTCTCGATTCACTCCAAATATCTATTCATGAACAGGGGTGGAATACTATTTCAGGATGCAGCATGCGTTCTGGCTACTGCGGTATCAGCATTCAGTCCGGACCAAGAGTTGCAAACGACCCGATCTTCGATATTGCCTAATTTACATACTGCTCAATAAGTGACAGTTATCCATATTTGGATGTCTGCCGTGGGTCGCAAGCCGACTAATGGACAGTATTTTCTGCGCTTGCTGACATGACTGCGCTATTGCGTCGAAGTCCCCGCCTTGGAGAATAAGGGATCTAACGGCGGCTCATCCATTGAGCTTGCCGCTAGATCAGCGATCTGATCGCACAGGCTCTCCACTCCGCCAAGCAAATTCGACACCATCCAAGCATCCAACGGCCTTGCCCCCGTAGCCCCCGGCTCATTCGCGCTGTTCCCCACAATCCTCGCAATAGCCCAAATCCCCAAGCAAGCCCGCTCGATCTTCCGCAAATCATCAAACCGCACGACACCAAGCTCCGGATCATCCGGCGTGGCCCAACGGTCATAGGTAAAAGGGTGGTCGCTCATCTCGGCGCTCCGGTGTAATTGACGCAATGAAAGAAAGGGGGCCGCCATTGCAGCGGCCACTTGTTCTGTCTTTCCGGCTGTCAACCCGGGCGATCCTCTGGACCACGGGGCGAGTATGCCCCGATAGGCGACGGACGCGATGCGGTTCCGTGCCAAATTGATCACGCTTTCTCTAAGGCAAGCGCAATCGCAGACTACTGATCAGGGAAGGACCAGCGGCCCGCCACCAGCTAAATTTATCTCCGGCTCATGCAAAAGCAGCCAAGCAGATACCTACTCAGCTACCGCCGCAGGAGCCACCGGCACAAAAAACCGATCCTTCAACTCCTGCAACCCAATCCTCTCCAACATCTCCGTCAGCCTCTCCGCAGGCTTCCGAGTCGGCAGATTCTTATACTGCGCCACGATCAGCTCATTCTTCATCGAGTGCTCCCACCCGACCAACTCCGTCACGCTAACCTGATACCCATGCGCCTCAAGCTGCAAACACCGCAGCACATTCGTAATCTGGCTTCCAAACTCCCGCGTATGCAGCGGATGCCGCCAGATCTCCGCCAGCGGATCAGCCAGCGCCTTGCCCTTATTCTTCCTTAACACCGAAGCCACCTCCGCCTGGCAGCAAGGCACAACGACGATGTACTTGGCCTTCTTCTCCAACGCAAAGTGAATCGCGTCATCCGTTGCCGTATTACAAGCGTGCAACGCAGTCACAACATCAATCGTCGCCGGCAACCTATCCGACGTAATCGACTCCGCCACGGAGAGATTCAAGAACGACATCCCGCCAAACCCGAGCCGCTTCGCCAGTTCTTCTGACGACTTCACCAACTCTTCACGAGTCTCGATCCCATAAATATGGGACCCATTCCCGACGGCGTCTTTCTGTTCCTTGAAGAACAGGTCATACAGAATGAACCCCAGATACGACTTACCAGCCCCGTGATCCGCGAGCGTGACCGCGCCGCGTTCTTGTTGGACGTCCTTTAGCAGCGGCTCGATGAACTGAAACAGGTGATAGACCTGTTTCAGCTTACGGCGGCTGTCCTGGTTCATCTTGCCGTCGCGGGTCAGGATGTGCAGAGCTTTTAGCAGTTCGATCGACTGGCCGGGGCGGATGTCGTGGGTTTTTTCTGACATGGGGGAAGGCAAAGCGCCCCGCACGGGGCGGGGCGCGTAGTGGCGCGGAAAGCGTCAGTTTAACGAAAACGCTGATGCGCCCGCAGGGCAGTACAAAAAGCGGGTCTTAGCCTACGGTGGCAAAAACCGGTTCGCCCAGGTTCAGCATCAAACGATTTGCCCAGGCGAAGATCGCGTCCGAGTGCAGCAGGTCCAGCACTTCGCCTTCGCTTAAGCCCGCATCCTTCAATGCCTGGATGCTGTTGGCGTTGACGTCGGCCTGGGCTTCGGTGATCTGGATCGAGAACTGGGCAATCGCCAGTTCACGCGCCGTGGTGCCGGCGGTGTAGGGGTCTTCGAACACTTGCGCGATCACTTCATTACGCTTGGCCAGTTGTTCGAAGCGCTGTGCGTGGACGGATGCGCAGTACACGCAGCCGTTCACACGCGAGACGACCGTGGAGCCCAGCTCGCGTTCGGCGCGCGACAGGCCGCCTGGGGCGTACATGATGGCGTTGAAGGCGGTGGAGCGCTGGCGCAGGATTTCCGGTTGGTGGACCAGGAACAGGTAGTAGTCCGAGACCTTGGCCTTGGGGTGGCTTTCTTCCAGGACGGCGACTTGTTCCGGGGTGGCGGTGTCGACGTTGACGACGTCGAGCCATGCCTTCCACTCCAGCACTTCGTTGGTGAAGCCGTGGGCCTTGATGACGGCGCCGGGTTCGGTGGCGGCGGTGTTGGGTTCGAAGGGCGCGGGCGGGACGGCGGCGGCGCGGGGGGCTTGGCCTTCCAGGTCTTTCATCGCGGCCAGGCCCGCGACCAGACGGGTCTGGTACGACAGGAAGGCGATGAGTTGCGACAGGGTCACCACCGCAGGCGTGGTGACGCCGGCTGCGGGCAGGGTCTTCAGCGCGGCTTCGTCGCCTTCGACGGGGTTTTCAATCAGCTTGCGCGTGAATTCCAACACGGCAGCCAGGCGCGGGGTGGAGGCGTCTGACGGCTTGCCGGATTCTGCGACGGCGATGTCAGCGGGGGCTGCGTCCGTTTCCGCCAAGCGAGCGCGGTAGTGCGAGGCCAGCAGCGGCGACGGGCTGATGCGGGTGGCGTACAGCGCGACCAGCAGGCGTTCGGCCAGCGACAAGCCGGGGAGTGCCGGGTCGAACAGGGCGTCGTAGCTGCCTTGCGTGGCGGCGGCGACTTTTTCGCGTTGGTGGCGGACTTCAAAAGTTTTGCTGCCGGGCGTCAGGCCGACGAGCTTGTCGACCAGATCATTGACGGCGTCATAGACGATGGGTTGTTGTGCCATGGGGATGTTCTCCTTGGTGTCTGATCAGCCGGCGTTGCCGGAAGTGCTTGCTGAATGGGCAGCAGCCGATTGCGAGCTTGCGGAATCCGCGCTAGTCGAACTAGCCGAAGCCGAAGCCGCCCGCGCCTTCACCGCCGCGTCCAAAAACTTCTTCACGCCTTCCCACGATTCCTGGTCGGCGCGTGCGTTGTCTTTCGGATTCCCGCCACTGGTGCTGATCTTGCCCGACACGGGGTGGGCGTAGACGAGCTGGGTGGTGGGCACGTACGGGAACAGGATCGAGTGGCCGCCGTTTTCGTAGTCGAGCCATTCGACGGGGTAGGGGTGTTTCACGTCGACCAGCTTGTCCTGCACCATCTTTGAATACAGACTCGACGGCCATGATCCATCGTCGGTGCCAGACAACAGCATGACCGGGCCGTCGATGTCTTCCACGCGAATGCGGGCGCGGGCGACGGCGTCGGGGTCTTGCAGCGCGGTCAGGATGGCTTTCTCGTGACGATGCGGCGACGGGCCTTCGTCAAACGGCGCCCAGGTGGCGGTACGGTTGTTTTCCCAGACGTGGGGGATGGGCTTGCCGCCCAGCAGCCAGGTCGGGCCTTCGCGGCCGATCTTGGGGTCGCAGGCGTTCTGGCCGCTGTGGACGACGGCGCCGGGTACGTAGGCGACGACGGCGGACACTTCCTTGGGGAAGGTTGCGCCCAGCAGCAGCACCAGTTCACCGCCGCGCGATTGGCCGCTGATGGCGACGAAGTCGTGCTTGGGTTGAACCATTTTGCGCAGCCAGCGCAGGCCGGTCTGAAAGTATTCCAGCGGGGTGTTCGAGATGTAGTCGGACAGGCCCGGCGCTTTGAAGTACGCCAGCGCAAAGGCGGCGTAGCCGCGCGAGGCATACAGCGCCGCGCGCGGTTCGTTGATGCCGCCGCCCGAGCCGTTCAGGATCATGACGGCGGGGTGCGAACCGGGCTTGCTGCCGGCCGGCAGGTACAGCGTGCCGACCAGACCTTCTTCGCGGACGTCGTGGCGGGTGACGCCATCTAGCGCCAGGCGTTGCGTGAAGGTGGCTTGCGCCTGCATGTCGGCTACAACGCCGGCATCAGCGCCTGCATCAGCGCCGGCATCAGCGCCGGCATCAGCGCCGGCATCAGCGCCGGCTTCCGCACCGCCTTCAACCGCACCCACACGCGCCACCACGTCGGTGACCAAAGCATCGCTCACCGGATGGTTGAAGTGTTCGCGGCTGGGCGAGTCCACGGGGGCTTGCGACCAGATCAGGCCCATCGGCGACAAACCGGTGTAGTCGCCCGAGATGGGCGCGTCGCGGGTCAGGTCGACCACGCCGTCTTCGCCCGCCGTGTAGGCGGCGTGGGCTTGCCACAGCACGCCGTTGCGGCGGGTTAGCGCGCTGATCTCGACCGTTTGGCCGGGTGCCACGTTTTCCACCCGGATCTGGCGCGGCACGTCGATCAAGGCGTCCGCGGGGGTGATGGTCAGGGTCGGCGCCATGGCTTATTTACCGGCCGCGGCGGCGGGTTCTTTGGTGACCATCATGGCGGCCGTGCG
Source organism: Achromobacter semiaridum (assembly GCF_053543755.1). NCBI lineage: Bacteria > Pseudomonadati > Pseudomonadota > Betaproteobacteria > Burkholderiales > Alcaligenaceae > Achromobacter > Achromobacter semiaridum. The sequence continues at coordinate 13,204 of NZ_JBLVOL010000038.1, forward strand.
GTCGCTGGTCATCGGCGTCACCTTCAAGCCCTTCTTGGTGGCCCAGATGTTCTTGTAGTGGAACAGCGGGATGATGCCGACGTCGTCGGACACGAGCTTGACCGAGTCGCGCAGGATGGCTTCACGCTTGGCCACATCGAATTCCGACGTGGACTGTTCCAGCGCGGCGTCCACCTTGGGGTTGGTGTAGTGGCCCCAGTTGGACGCGCCCAGGCCCTTCTTGGCGTCAACCGTCGCCAGGATGTTGACCAGCGCGTAGCTGGCTTCACCCGTGCCGTTACCCCACGCCAGCATGCTGACGGCGAATTCGTTCTTGTTGGCGCGGCCCGAGTACACGGCCCATGGCACCACTTCCACTTGGGTCTTCACGCCGACGCGGGTCCAGAACTGTGCCACGGCTTGGGCCGTTTCCGGGCCTTGCGGGTAGCGGTCGTTGGGCACGTGCATGGTCAGCTTGAAGCCGTCGGGAAAGCCCGCTTCGGCCAGCAGCTTCTTGGCTTGCGCGACGTCGTTGGGGATGTCTTTAACGTCGGGGTTGTAGCCGAAGGTGCCCTTGGGCATCCATTGGTTGGCTTCGGTGGCCGCGCCTTGCAGGATGCGGTCGGAAATGGCCTTGCGGTTGATGGCCAGGTTCAGCGCCTGACGCACGCGCAGGTCTAGCAGCGGGTTCTTGTCCAGCGGCTTGCCGTTGTTGTCGGTGATGTACTGGTTGGGCGCGGGGTTGAAGCTGGGTTGCAGGATCATGACGCGCAGGCCGTCGTACGGGTACACCGCGATGTTGGCGGACTTTTGCAGCTTGGCCAGGTCCGACACCGACACCTTGTCGATCACGTCCACGTCACCGGCCAAAAGGGCGGCGGTGCGCGAGGCGGCGTTGTTGATGTAGCGGTAGTTGACCTTGTCCCAGGTGGCCTTCTCGCCCCAGTAGCCGTCGTTGCGTTCCATGATGACGCGGTCGCCCGGCGTGTAGGACACGAACTTGTACGGGCCGGTGCCGACCATGGCCTTGCCCGAGTTGTAGTCTTCGGTGGTGGACTTTTCACCGACGTGCTTGCTGACGACGTGCACGGATGCCAGGTTCAGCGGCAGGTCGGGGTTGGGGGCCTTGGTCTTGACGATAAGGGTCAACGGGTCCTTGGCGGTCATCGTGTCGATGGTGCGCAGGTAGCCGGCGTACGTTGCCACGCTGCCCGGCACGGCGCGCGCGCGGGTGTAGGAATAGATCAGGTCGTCGGCGGTAAACGGCGTGCCGTCTTGCCACTTGACGCCTTCACGCAGCTTGAATTCCCAGGTGGTGGGGTCCAGCGGCTTCCAGCTGACGGCCAGGCCGGGTTGAAGCTTGTTCCACTTGTTCTCGATCAGCAGGTCCCAGAAGTGCAGGGCCACCGAGCGGTCGCCGGCGTGGTTGTTCAGCTGCGGGTCCAGGGACGAGAGCGGGTCGGCGAAGCCGATCGTCAGGTTGTCGGCGGACGCGGCGGCAGAGGCGCCGAGGATGGCGGCGGTCAGGGTCGAAAGAATCAAGCGTTTCATGTTCGGGGTCCTTGGTAGGGGGGGAACGAGTTAAGTGTTCCGAAGGCTGCGCGGTATTTGCCGTATTTGCGTACCGCGCCGCCAATTAGGTTCAGGCCATGTCGTTCAAATGACAGGCGCTTAAATGGTTGATGGCGATTCCCTTCAACGTGGGAACTTCGGTCTTGCAGCGCGGCATCGCATGCGGACATCGCGGATGAAAATGGCAGCCGCCGGGCGGGTTCAGCGGGCTGGGAATCTCGCCTTTGATCGCGGTAAAGATCTTGTGGCGCGACTTCAGGCTGGGAATTTCCGCCAGCAGGGCTTGCGTGTACGGGTGGTTGGGGCGCTGGAACACTTCGTCCACGGTGGCCGTTTCCACGACGCGGCCCAGGTACATGATGACGACGCGGTCAGACAGGTGTTCCACCACGCCCAGGTCATGGCTGATGAACAGATACGTCAGGTTCAGTTCTTCGCGCAGGTCCATGAACAGGTTCAGGATTTGCGCTTGAATGGACACGTCCAGCGCGGCCACGGCTTCGTCGCACACCAGCATGGACGGCTGCACGGCTAGCGCGCGGGCGATGCCGATGCGCTGGCGCTGGCCGCCGCTGAATTGGTGCGGATAGCGTTGGCGCAGTGCGGGGTCCAGCCCCGCGCGTTCGAGCTGGGCGCTGACGTAGTCGTCAAAGCCGGCGTTGTCGACCAGGCCGTGGATGCGGGCGGCTTCGCCCACGATCTCGTCCACGCGCAGGCGCGGGTTGAGGCTGGCGTAGGGGTCCTGGAAAATCATCTGCACGGTCAGGCGCGCGGCATGGGCGGCGGCGGAATTCATGTCCGACGGGCGCACGCCGTTGATGCGCACTTCACCGCCCGATGGCGTCAACAAACCTGCGGCGATACGGCCCAGCGTGGATTTGCCGCAGCCGGATTCACCGACCAGGCCGACGACTTCGCCGGGGTTCACGATCAGGTCCACGTTGTCGACCGCGCGCGTGATGGCGGGCGGCTTGGACAAGCCCATGCGCTGCATGGCGCGGCCGGCTGCGCCGACCTTTTTTTCACCAAAGCGCTTGCTGACTTGAGCAAGGTCAATCAGCGGAGTGGGGGCGGCGGATACAGTCATGCCGTCACCTCGTTGTGGATCTGGATAGTCGGATGGAAGCAGCGCACATCGTGTTCGGGCAGGGCTTGCGTGATGCCGGGTTGCTGGCCACAGGCGGCGGTGGCGCGCGAGCAGCGCGCGGAAAACGCACAGCCGGTGGGCAGGTGCAGCAGGTTGGGCGTCATGCCGGGAATCTGGCGCAGGCGCTGGCCCCGCAGGTTATTGCTGGGCAGGCTGTCGATCAGGCCGACGGTGTAGGGGTGCTGCGGGCGGTCCAGCACGTCGTCGACCTTGCCGTGTTCAACGATGCGGCCGGCGTACATCACGGCCACGTCATCGGCCAACCCGGCCACCACGGACAGATCATGCGTAATCCAGATCAGGCTGGTGCCGTGCTGCTGCGCCAGCTTTTGCACTTCAGACAGAATCTGCGCCTGGATGGTGACGTCCAGCGCGGTGGTGGGTTCGTCGGCAATGATCAGGTCAGGGCGGTGCAGCATGGCGATGGCGATGGCCACGCGCTGGCGCATGCCGCCAGACAGTTGGTGCGGGTAGGCCAGCAGCCGTTCTTCGGGGCTGGGAATGCCCATCATGCCGAGGGTGTCGCGGGCCAGGGTGCGGGCCTGCGCCTTGCTCATCTTGTTATGCGCGCGCACGGTTTCGATCATCTGCACGTCAACGCGCAGGACCGGGTTCAGCGTCATCATCGGATCTTGAAAGATCATGGCGATGCGGTTGCCTTGCAACTTGCGCAGTTCACGCGGGGCCAGCTTGGTCAGGTCGCGGCCCTGGAACAGGATTTCTCCGCCCACGATGCGGCCCGGCGCGTCGACCAGACCCATGATGGAAAAGCCCGTCACGGATTTGCCCGAGCCGGATTCACCGACCAGGCCCAGGATCTTGCCGCGCTCCAGCGTGAACGACACGTCGTCCACGGCGGGCAGCACGCCCGCGCGGGTATGGAAGTGCGTGCGCAGGTTGCGCACTTCAAGCGTGGCCGGCGCGCCGGTAGCGGTGCGGTCGGTCATTTGTGAGTCCTTGGGTTCAGCACGTCGCGCAGGCGGTCGCCCACCAGGTTGATGGCGACGATGGTGATCAGCAGCGCGATGCCGGGGTAGAAGCTGATCCAGTATTCGCCGGACAGCATGTATTGAAAGCCGTTGGAAATCAGCAGGCCCAGCGACGGTTCGGTCACCGGCACGCCCAGGCCCAGAAAGCTCAAGGTGGCCTCCAGCGTGATGGCGCGCGCAATCTGCAAGGTGCCGATGACGATCAGCGGCGGCAGGCAGTTGGGCAGAATGTGCTTCAACATGATCCGCCAGTTGGGAATGTCCAGGCAGCGGGCGGCTTCCACGTATTCACGGCGGCGTTCCACCAGCGCCTGGCCGCGCGCGGTGCGGGCGTAATAGGCCCATTCCAGAATCACCAGCGTCAGCACCACGTTGCCCACGCCCTTGCCCAGAAAGGCCAGGATCATCATGGCAACCAGGATGGACGGGAACGACAGAATCAGGTCGACCAGCCGCATGATGAAGGCGTCGACCTTGCCGCCCGCGTAGGCGGCCAGCAGGCCCAGCAGCGTGCCGACGATGCCGGCGATAACGGCCGAGCCCACGCCCACCATCAAGCTGATGCGCAGGCCGTACAGAATGCCGGACAGCAGGTCGCGGCCTTGGCCGTCGGTGCCCAGCCAGTAGTGGAAGGTGTCCAGGCCGTTCATGGATCCCGGCGGCATGCGGGAATCCAGCACGTCGATTTGCAGCAGGTCGTACGGGTTCTGCGGCGAAATCCACGGGGCGAAGATGGCGGCCAGGATCAACAGGGTGGCCACGGCCAGGCCGAACACCGCCGTCTTGGACGACAGGAATTCGGTCAGGTTGCGGCGCCAGGGTGATTCGCGGCGCAGGGCCGGAACCTTCTCGGGGGTTGCAGTGGTGCTCATGCCGAGCCCTCCAGCCGTACCCGGGGGTCCAGCACTTTATAAAGAATGTCGACGATCAGGTTCAGCGTGACGAACAGGCACACGACCACGATCAGGTAGGCGACGATGACGGGGCGGTCCAGCGCGTTCAGGCTGTCCAGGATCAGCTTGCCGGCGCCGGGCCACGAAAAAATGCTCTCCGTGATGACGGCGAACGCAATCGTCGAACCCAGCTCCAGGCCCAGCACGGTCACCAGCGGGATCATCGTGTTGCGCAGCACGTGTACACAGACCACGCGAAACGGCGACAAGCCCTTGGCACGGGCAAACTTCACGAAGTCCAGCGGAATCACGTCGCGCACGCCGGCGCGCGTCAGGCGGATGACGAGTGAAATTTTGAACAGCGACAGGTTCAGCGCGGGCAAGATCAAGTGGCGCCAGCCGTCGGCGGTCAACCACGACCACTGAAAGCCCAGAAATTCCACCGTCTGCCCACGGCCGCTGGCGGGCAGCCAGCCCAGCGACACGCTGAACGTCATGATCAGCATCAGCGCCACCCAGAAGGTGGGCAAAGAGAAGCCGACGATGCTGCCGGCCATGATCATTTTGGAAAAGCGGCTGTCGGGGTACAGGCCGGCAATCAAGCCCAGCGGCAAGCCAATGATGACGGCCAGCAGCAGGGCGCTGATGGCCAGTTCCAACGTGGCGGGCAGGCGCTGGATGACGAGTTCAATCGCGGGGATGTTGTAGACGAAGCTGTTGCCCAGGTTGCCATGCAGCGCCCCGTTCAGAAAGCCCAGGTATTGCTGCCACAGCGGCTTGTCCAGGCCTAGCTCCGCGATGATGCGGGCGCGGTCCACCTGGTCCACGTCCTGGCCGATCAGGATGTCCACGGGGTTGCCGATGGCGTGCAGGCCCACGAAGACGATCAGCGTCATCAGCAACACGACTACCGCCGCTTGCGCGACACGGCGTATCAACCAACCGGTCATTGCGTGGTCTCCGCTTGCGAGGCCGGGGTGGCGATTGCCGCGGGCGGCGGGGCCGGCGTCCATTCATCGCCGAACACTTCCGGTTCGGAAAACGCTTCCATATTTGCGTAGTACGTTTCGACGTCTTCGCGGTAGAACAGGCCGGCGATGCCTTGCGCCAGGCGCTTGGCGCCGTCGCTGATGGCGGGGATGTCGCCCGAGATCGTGCCTTGCGTCAGCGCGGCGGGGTAGGAAAAGCAGTGCACGCGGTCCAGGCCCGGGCAGGCGCCGGGGACTTTTTCTTGCAGCTCGAAGACGGCGCCCAGGTCGGGCGAATCATGCAGTTCCTGGTCTTCTTCGCCGGGGGGCGGCGTGAACCGGTCGCCCCAGTTGCGCACGTGGGGCGCCAGCGGCGCGAATTCGGGGCGCACGGTCCAGTCGATACGAAAGCCCGTCGAGAAGATCAGGAAGTCCAGCACGAACACGCCTTTGGGCGTGGTGACGTGGATGTCGTCGCCGACCAAGGCCAGGTCTTGCACGCCACAGCCCAGGTTGAAGCGGGCGTTGGGGAAGCGAGACACGCGCAAGGTGCTGCCACGCGGCGGCGGCACTTGCGCGGCGTTGATGTAGTGGCGGATCTTCCACTTCCATTCGTCGGGCAGCGTCAGGTGGCCATGGGTCAGGCCGGGGTTGCCCGCGCCTTTGCCTTTGTTCACGCGAGGGATGTCGTTGCGGCGGATCAGCAGGTCGACGCTGGCGGCGCCGGCTTCCAGCGCCGTGCCTGCGCTGTCCATGGCGGAGGCGCCCGCGCCCACGACGCCGACGCGCTTGCCGGCAAGGGTGGCGTAGTCCATCACATCGGACGAATGCGCCCAGCGGTCGCGCGACAGCTTCTTGGCAAAGCCAGGTACATAGGCGCCGCCCAGGCCGTCGCGGCCGGTGGCCAGCACCACGCGGCGGGCCAGCACGGTGCTGTGTCCGGCGGGCGATTCGATGTCCAGTTGCACCAGACGGTCGGCACGCGGTTGCACGGACAACACGCGGTGGTTGTTGCGCACGTCCAGATTCAGCACGCGGCGATACCAGCGCAGGTAGTCCATCCATTGCAGGCGGGGAATCTTGTCCAGCGCGTCCCATTCGGCGGTGCCGAACTGCGCTTCGAACCATGCGCGGAAGGTCAGCGCGGGCAAGCCCAGCGCAGGGCCGGTCAGCTGCTTGGGACTACGCAGCGTTTCCATGCGGGCGGTGGTGGCCCACGGGCCTTCGTAGCCTTCGGGCGCTTGGTCGAAGATGGGCGCGGTGATGCCCAGGTGCGTCAACGACGCGGCCACTGCCAAGCCGGCCATGCCGCCGCCGATGACGACAACGTCCAATACCTGCTGGCCATCGACCAAGCGGGGCGCGACCCAGTTCTTGGCGGGAATTTCCAGCCAGGACAGGTCTTGCCGCAGACGCGCTTCCAGCGCATCCAGGCCTTGCGGCGGGGTGGCAATGGGCAGATTCATAGTGTGGGGGTGTCCAAAACAGGGGCGTCATCACCGTAGACAGAGTGCAGCAGCGCTGCGTGTTCGCAGGCGTCGTGCAGCACAAAACCGGGCAGCAGCGCGGCGGCGGCCTCGGCCAGCGCGTCGGCCATGGCCTGGCAGGCGGGCGTCAACGGTTGCGGTTGCGGTTGGGGCTGCGGGGTGATGACCCCAAAGAAAAAGGGAATGTCCAGGTCGATAGGCCGGATCGCCACGCCCGGCATGGGGACGCCGTAAGCGGTGATCGGTTCCAGCACCGACACGCCCAGGCCGGCACGCACGGCGGCCAAGGCGTTGACGGACGAATTGGTTTCGATGGTGCCGGGCGCATTGCCGTCGGGCGCCAGTGCGGCGTCCAGGCGGCGGCGCAGGCGGTAGGGATTGGCCATGGTGATCAGGCGGCGGCCGGCCAGAAGCGCCACGGGCACCACGTCGAGCGCGGCCAGGGGATCATCGTCGCGCAAAGCCACGACGCAAGGCGCCTGCGCAATCCAATGCACGGTCAGGCCGCGATGTTCCAGCGGCAAGCTGGTGGCGCCCAGTTGCGCTGCGCCGGTCAGCACCGCATGCACGACACGTTCGGGCGAGGCGCTGCGCACCTGCACGCGCGTGGCGCCGGTTTGGGATTCGATGCGCTTGAGCGCGTCGGGCAGCAGGCCGGCGGCCAGCGCCGACGTTGCCGCCAGCAGCAGCGGTTTAGCTTGGCCCCGCGCGATTTCTTCGGCGCGGCTGCGAATCTGCTGCAAGCCGGCCAACGCGCGTTCTACGTCGTCATACAGCAGAAAGCCCTGTTCGGTAGGCGTGACGCGCGGCCCGCTGCGGTTGAACAGGGCATAGCCGATTTCAGCTTCCAGCTCTTGCAACAGGCGGCTGATGGCCGGCTGCGAGCGCCCAAGCAGACGCCCGGCAGCGGTGACGCTACCTGTAGACATGACGGCCGCGAAGGCCTCTAGTTGGCGAAGTTCCATCTGTGTTGCTTTATGCTCAGGGCGAATTCTTGCCCGGCAAGTATGCGCGCAGCAAATAGTTAAAAGGCATAAGCAAATTCCCTAATAGGGGATTTTCTTATGCTTTTTCATAACTGCGCGTTATTTCAAGGGCTTAGGGACAGAGCCCGGGCGCGGGTGTGGCGAAAAAGTCCGTCAAATTGAAACATCCATAGGCCATCCACTTGGATGGTTTTAAGATTCCGTCCATGCCTCCTCGCCCTCCAAACCTCGCTTCCGCCCCTAAGCCTTCGGACGAAAAGATCACGATCAATCTCGGTTATGTGGACCTGGGCCAGATCGATCTTCTGGTCCAGGAAGGCTTCTACGCCAACCGTACCGACTTGATCCGTACCGCAATCCGCAACCAGCTTGCCGCCCATGGCGACGCGGTGCGGCAGGCGGTCAGCAGAAAGACCTTGGTGCTGGGCATTCAGCACTACACGTCTGACGACCTGCTGGCGGTGCAGGCCGCGGGCCAGATGTTGCAGATCCGAATCCTGGGGCTGGCGACCATCGCGTCCGACGTCACGCCCGAATTGGCGCTTGCCACGATTGAATCCGTGACGGTGCTGGGCGCGTTGCACGCCAGCCCCGCAGTCAAGGCCGCCCTGCGTCAGCGCATCCGCTGATACGTTATTGCCGCTTTAAAGGTCACCCCATGCATCCAGATTTTCAGCAGTTGATGAGCCAGGCCACGCGCCTTACCCGGTCTGGCAACCTGGCAGCCGCCACCGCCGCCATCCAGGCCGCCTTGCTGGGCGCGTCGCCCACGGCGGCATCCGCCGCGCCGCGCTATGACGAGGCCGATGTCATTGATGTCGAGGCGCGCGAGGTTCCCGCGTCGACGGTAAGCGCTGCCGCGTCCTCGGACTCCGGCTCCGCCACCGCCACCGCGCCGTCCCAGGCTCGGGACGACGCCGTAGGGCAAAACCCCCAAACCCCCGCCACGCCCCGGACGCCGGGCGAATCTTCGGCCACGCAGGGTGATTACTTCACGGCGGGCTCGTTTCGCAATAGCGCAGGCCAGCGCGCCTACAAGTTGTATGTGCCGCCCGGCGCAAACGGACAAGCCCGGCCGCTGGTTGTGATGTTGCACGGCTGCACGCAGGACGCCGGCGACTTTGCCGCCGGCACCGCCATGAACGAGGCCGCGCGCAAGCAAGGGTTCTACGTGCTGTATCCGGTACAGCCCCGCGAGACCAATCCGCAAAAGTGCTGGAATTGGTTCAAGCACAATCACCAGCAGGCCGGCAAAGGCGAGCCATCGATCCTGGCCGACATGACGCGCCACGTCATCGCCGAATATGGCATCGACCCGAGTCGTGTATACGTGGCGGGCTTATCAGCAGGCGGCGCGATGGCCGCGATTTTGACCAACACCTATCCGCAGCTGTATGCAGCCGCAGGCGTGCATTCTGGCCTGGCGGCGGGCGCGGCCACGGATCTGCCGTCCGCCTTGTCCGCCATGAAGGGTATCGGCGTACGCCCAGGCGCGGCGTCCGGTACCCCGGTGCCGACGATTGTTTTTCACGGCGACCGCGATGCCACCGTGCATCCCAGCAACGGCGATGCGGTCGTGGCCGCCAGCGCCGGGGCCAATGCCCAGGTCCAAAGCCAGCGCGTGGCGGGCGCCAACCGGGGGCGCGACAGCACCAAGCGCGTATATAGAGACGCGTCGGGCAAGGTGGTGGCGGAATATTGGGTGGTGCACGGCGCGGGCCATGCCTGGGCGGGCGGGTCGCCCAAGGGCTCGTATACGGATGCTTCTGGCCCGGATGCCACGCAAGAGATGCTGCGGTTTTTCTTCGAGCATCCGTTGGCGGCGAAGCAGTAAGGGAATAACGACCCAGGCACTGCGGGTCGTCATTCCTTTCCTCGTCATTCGTTTTTTCGTCATCCTTTTCTTCGTCATTCCTTTCTCTTTGGTGGCGGG
>NZ_JBLVOL010000038.1:23209-63105 GCF_053543755.1 Achromobacter semiaridum
GGCCGCCACCGTGCCCACGCGGATAAAGCTGAACAATCCGCCCCGCGCCATCAAACCAGCGTCACCTTCCCCGTGGCCAAGTCATACACGCCGCCCGCCACCATCAGCTTCTTTTGCTCGACCATGCTTTTCAACACCGGCTGCGCGGTCTGCAATCGCTGGACGGCCAAGCGGACGTTTTCAGCGATGGCGGCGGCCAGCAGGTTTTTCGGTTCGCCCTTGCTGGCGCGTTCCACGGCGGGTTTGATGGCGTTGACCAGCTCGGGCAGATGACCGGGCAGTTCGGCTTTTTCTTTCAGCACCTTTACCGTGGCATCCACCGCGCCGCAATTGTTATGGCCCAGCACCACGATCAGCGGCACGTTCAAAAACTTGGCGGCGTATTCAAAACTGGCCAAGCCATCGTCATTGACGAAGTTTCCCGCCACGCGAACGATAAATACATCGCCCGGGTTCTGGTCAAAGGCCAATTCGGGCGCCACCCGGGAGTCCGAGCAACTGAGTATCGCGGCAATCGGTTTCTGCGTTTTGACGCGAGCCGCCCGGCCCGCTGAAAAGTCCCGCATATTGGGTTTGTTGGCCGCATACCGGGCGTTGCCGGCCAGCAGTCGTTTCAACGCCTCTTCGCCACCAATATCATTGGACGGGACTTCGGCATAGGCGGTTTCCGCCCAACCCGTCGCGCCAAAGGCCGCCAGACCCGCCGCGCCCAACAGCAGACGGCGGCGGGGGTTGTGCAGCGTGGAAGCAGTCAGGCAATCAGCACAGTCGCACATAGGTTTCTCCCAAAGGACAAATGTCCAGAGAATTCGTGCGCAATCATTGTGCGGCGATAACTGTGTTTTGACGCGGTAACCCGTGTGGACTTAACAATTGTTTTGGCTGGCCGGCGCTTGACCTTGCCAGCGTGGGCATCTTTAGGCTTGGGGGTCCTGGTTTGAAACTTCCAAGACCACCCCATAAGGCGGGCCCCTATGCCAAAAATCACCGTTCTGCCCCATCCCGATCTTGCTCCCGCCGGCGCGGAACTGGACGTTCCCGCGGGAACGTCGCTTTGCGACGCGCTGCTGGACCACGGGATAGCGATTGAACATGCGTGCGAAAAAAGCCGCGCCTGCACGACTTGCCACTGCATCGTGCGCAGCGGTTTTGATGCGCTTAACGACGTGGAAGAGGGTGAAGAAGACCTGCTGGACCGCGCGTGGGGCGTTGAGCCGCAGTCGCGCTTAAGCTGTCAGGCCATCGTCGGCGAACAGGACGTGACGGTCGACATCCCGAAGTACACGGTCAACCATGCGAAGGAAAATCACTGAACCCGACGCTCGGCCGCCCTTCGCCAGTTCGCCGGCTGGGCGGCATTCTTGCGGTTGAAGGGCTTGTTTTCGATCCCTTACATCGGTGTTACGACTCGGACGATAGGATTTCGATATTCGTAACTAGGAGTCCATCATGAATAACGAGAAGCCGACACCCGAACCAAATAAGCGTCGCTGGCCTTTCGGCTATGGTGACGAATCCAATCAACTGGAGACGTCATGGACTGCTCGGTAGAAGGAAAGGTGGCCTTCGCGGACGGCCATTCGTACCATTTCGCCACGGTGGACGCCGCGCTGGCATTTGCCGAATGCGTGAAAAGCTCGCAGCAGCCCGGTCAATGCGCGGCAGCCAACGGCTGTACGCAGACGGTCAAGCTGGAGGATGTGGCGGCAGCGGAAGAGCAGGAACAGCGGGAAGACCGTTGATCAGCGGCCAGGTTCAGTCGCGCCCCGCTGGGTCATTGCACCCGGGGGCGCGACGTCGTTTAGGTCAGCCCGTTTAGGTCGCCCCCGTTTAGGTCAGTCCCTTTACGTCACGCCGTTTGCGACGCCTCTGCGATAGCCGGACGCACACTGCCGGGTTTGCCGTAATACCAGTAGGCACAAAGAAAGCCGGCCAGCATCCCGGGCAGGCCGCCCACAAATAACGGAAACACCATGTCGCGCACGGCGGCGTCTCGGCCGGAGAACGGCAAAAAGGCGCCCATTCCAAAGACCAGGCCGACCAGCGCTACTTTACCCAAGGCTTTCCAGTTGGATTGCACCGGCCGTAGCGCGCCGGCCACGATGCCGCACAGCAGCGCGGGAATGACGCCAAACAGATAAAACCAGGGCAGGCCAAAGACCATGATCATCAGGTTTTGGGGCGTTTGCGACAGCACGCTGAGAACCAGCGTAACGGCGATGCCGCCAATGGCGGGCGCGATGAACGCAAACATCAGGCCGCCCGCGAAAATATCGCTGCGTATGCGGTGGCCGGTGTCGTCCGGGCTGCGCCGGGTCACCCGATAAACCACGGATGCCACGGTGGCCAATAGCAAAATGGCGGCGGTGATGATCGATTTCATGGCGCCATTCTGGCATAAACCCCAGCTTGCGCCGGCAGGTGCTAATGCCGGTAGACTGCTTCCTTTCGCGTCCTGGATTGATACGGGGCAACGAACCGGCGCCGGCCCACGCGGGTGGCCAGGCGCCCAATATCAAGGGGGCATCAACGCTGTGAAAATAAAAAAACTGATTGAAGAACGCCGTCTGGGCGAACGCGTCGCCGTCAGCGAACGCGACGACCCGACCCACGCCGATACGCTGGCCGCGCTGGACCAGCTGGACGGCGAGCAATACAGTTCCATCGCCTTCGTGACGGAGGACGACACCGTCATGGCGATCGGGGGCGGCGATGGCGCGTTTGTCGTGTCCATCACGCTGGATGACGACGCGCGCATCTATACGCTGATCGACCCGTCGCGGTCCGAAGACCACGACCAGGAAGTGGTGGTGGGTGGGCAGGCGGGCAGCTACCAGCAATACCAATGCGTGGACCGTGACATGGCGAGGGCGGCGCTGCTGCATTTCCACCAGGAAGGCGCGCCGTCACCCGACCTGCAATGGGTTAGCGAGTAGGGCAGGCTTCACACCACGCGCGTCAGCACCTTCTCTTCCTGGAACCATCCGTCCAGATTCGCCGCCATCAACTCGGCCATGGCGCGGCGGGTTTCGTGCGTGCCGCTGGCGATGTGGGGCAACAGCACCACGTTGTCCATTGCGTGCAGGGCGGCCGGGGTCTTGGGTTCATGTTCGAACACGTCCAGCCCCGCGCCCGCAATCCGCTTGCCTTCCAGGGCGCTGACCAGCGCGGCCTCGTCCACGACCGTGCCGCGCGCGATATTGATAAGCCACCCATCGGGGCCCAGCGCTTCCAGGACACGCGCGTTCACCATGTGCTGCGTGGCGCCGCCACCGGGCACCGCCAGCACCAGGAAGTCGCACTGCGCGGCCAGCGTTTCGATGTCCGGGACGTAGCGGTATTCCGCCGGCGCATCCGCGCGCGGCTTGCGGTTGGTGTACAGGATCTCCATATCGAACGCGGCGGCGCGGCGGGCGATCTGCAAGCCGATATTGCCCAGGCCCACGATGCCGCAGCGCTTGCCGCTCAAGCGGGTGCCCAGCGGAAAGCCTTCGTTGGGCCAGCGGCCGGCGCGCACGAAGCGGTCGGCTTGGGCGATGCGGCGCGGCGCGGCCAGCATCAAGGCCAGCGCGGTGTCCGCCACGCAGGCGTCCAGCACGCCGGGCGTGTTGGTGACGACCACGCCGCGTTCGCGGGCGGCCGCCAGGTCAATCGTGTCGTAACCCACGCCAAAACTGAAAATGCCTTCCAGCGCGGGCAGCGCGTTGATCAGGTCGGCGGTAGCGCCAAAGCGTCCGCTGGTGGCGATGCCGCGTATGTTGGCGCCGTGTTCGCGCAGCAGCGCATCGGCGTCGGCGGCTTCCCACAGGCGATGCACGTGATAGCGCGATTCCAGGTCGGCGACCAGATCGGGCAGCAATGGGCCGACCATCAACAGGTGCGGGGCTAGGGAGGGCTTGGAATCTGTCATGGATGCGGCTTATTGGAAAGGCTGAAAGAAAATGGCGGAATGAAAGGGCGCGAAGGGGCTGAATGAAAGGGCTGAATGGAAGGGCTGAAAAGAAAGCGGCTTAAGGAAAGGGCTGAGAAGAAAGCGGCTGAATGAAGACGGCTAAACAAAGACGGCTAAATGAAGACGGCTATATGAAAGCGACCGGCCCGAACATCGGGCCGGTCAACGATCAATTGGTCTGAATATTACGGGTCTTGATGATCTGCCCATAGCGCGCGCGTTCGCTTGCGGCCAGCTCTTGCAACTGCTGCGGGGTGGAACCGTGCGCGACGGCGCCTTGCGATTCCAGCTTGGTCTTCATGACCGGGTCGTTGGCCACATCGCGGATGGCTTGCGACAGCTTTTCGATCACGGCGGGCGGCGTGCCGGCCGGCGCCAGCACGGCGGTCCACGAGCCGGATTGCGCGTTCGTCACGCCGGCTTCATCGATCGTGGGCACGTCGGGCATGGCGGGCGAACGCGTCGCGCCCGTAACGGCCAGCGCGCGCAGCTTGCCGCCGGTGACGTACGGCATGGTTTCCAGCACGGAGGCAAACAGCATGTCGACGCGGCCGGCCATCAGATCGGTCATGGCGGGGCCGCCGCCTTTGTACGGCACGTGCATCAGGTCCACGCCCGTGGCCTGTTGAAAGATCTCGCCGGACAGGTGCGGCGCGCCGCCCGTGCCCGAACTGGCGAATGTGTGCTTGCCGGGTTCGGCCTTGGCCAGCTTGACTAACTCGCCCACGTTCTTGGCGGGCAGGGTGGTCGGCACGACCAGCACAAAGGGCAGGTCTGAAAAGAGCGACACGGGGGCGAAGGCGGTGGCGGGGTCCGAATGCAGCTTGTAGATCCACGGGTTGATCGCCAGCATGCCCGAATTGGCGAACAGCAGCGTGTAGCCGTCGGCGGGCGAACGCGCCACCAGATCGGCGGCGATCTGGCCGCCCGCGCCGGGGCGGTTGTCCACCACCACGGAAGACGCCAACTTGTCGCCCAAGGCCGCCGCCAACAGGCGCGCCGAGATGTCGGTGCCGCCGCCCGGTGAAAAAGGCACGATCAGGTTGATCGGGCGCTCGGGGTACCCGGCGGCCTGCGCGCCGAACGGCAACGCGGCGGTGGCGGTCAGGGCCAGCGCCGCGGCAATGAGCCGGATGCGGGGGCGGGCGATGGGGGTTGTCTCCATGTCTTTTCTCTTTTTGGGGTGGGAAACGGCTTGCGCCGCGAAAAATTACCGTGCTGCGGTGATGCTCCTTTGAACAGCCGGCAGGTGCTGCTAAGCGCGGCCGGTCGCCGGTTTCTTCGGGATGCGCGCCATTTGCTGGAGTTCTCGGCGCGAGCCGCCGCCACGGCACGGCGCACGTCGGGCGGAGAGGCCGGGCACATCACCCTGGGCTTTACCGCCGTGGCGTCCTACCGCTTGATGCCGTCGATGATCATGCAGGCGCGCAAGCTGTTGGCAGGCGTTGAAATCCAGCTGCGCGAAACAGTCAGCACCGACCTGGCGCGGCTGCTGGTGGCACGCGAGCTTGACGCGATTCTGGCGCGCAGCGTGCCGCAGCAGGCGGGCATTGAATCGCGGTTGGTCGAACGTGAACCGCTGGTGCTGGCCTTGCCGGCCGGGTCGGCGTTATGCGAACACGAGACGGTGCCGCTGCGCCTGTTGCAAGGCCAGCCCTTCGTGCTGTATTCGCCGCGTGAAGGCAAGTACTTCTATGACCGTATCGTGGGCGCGTTTGGGCTGGCGGATGTGCAGCCGGACTATGTGCAGCGCGCCGGGCAAACGCATACATTGCTGGCGCTGGTGCGGGCGGGGCTGGGCGTGGGCATCGTGCCGGATTCCGCGCGCGAACTGCGCTTTGAAGGCGTGGAGTTTCGTCCGATCGGCCAGCGTGACCTGTACGCGGATATGTACTTGGCGTGGCACGCCCAGCACGATAATCCGGCGCTGGACGCGTTTCTGGAACGGGTAGTGGGCGTGGATGGCGTGGAGGGAAAGCGGCGCGGCGCGCCGTAGTCCGCCGCGCCTACAGTTGCATCTTTCGCTTGCCCAGCAGCGTCAATGCCAAACTACGGCCGGTGCGCATGAAGGGGTACAGCGCCGTGGACAGGCAGGGGTTGCGAAACACGGCGGCGTTCACGCTGTTGAACAAGTCATTGCCCGTGCTGATCAGGGCTAGCCGGTTGATGCAATCCGCGCCCCAGTAGTCTTGCCCGTCCAGATGCAGCAGCATGCCCTGGTTCAGGTCATACCCTTGCGCCTTGTAAGCCACGGCCAGATCGGGATGGTCGCGCATGTTCAGCAGGTCGATCGGGCCCACCGCTTTCTGCAATTGCAGCATCCGCACGTAGTTCGAGCAGAAGGGGCAGTCTCCGTCGTACAGCAGGAAGTTCTTGGAGATGGACATGATGCACCTTGGGTTGAAAACACAGGTCCATTAAAGCGCAATGCGCGCCGCTGTGCGCGGCGCGTTTCGGCAGGCGTCGGCCTTTACCCTTGCGCGGGCGGGCGGCGCGTGGCCGCGTCCCGATCCTGGTCGCGCCAGCGCGTGCGCAGCTGTCCGATCTGGCGCAGCGCCGCTTGCGACATTTTCCACCAGCCGAACGGCCGGGGGTCGGCCAGCATGCTCATGGCGCGCGCGTAGTCCAGCGTCAGCCCAGGCGTCCAGGCCATCGTCAGGGCGCGTTTACGAACCTGCGAGGCCACCCACAATTCCGGCGTCAACAGCAGGCGCAGCAATACGCGCCAGCCGGCCTGGCTGCCATGCAGCCGCCCCACCACGCCATCCAGCGCGGCATCCAGCGCCCGGGCGACCGAGCTTGAGCAGTTGCGGTGAGTCAGGTTGTAGGTGCTGTCCTGGCGATACTCCTGCCAGAAATCGGCCAATTTCTGCGCGTCGTAATTGCGAAAACGCACACGCACGGTCGATGGGCACCAGGCTTTGGATTCTGTGGGGTAGTCGGGTTGATAGACGCCAGGGATGTCGTTTTCCGCGGTGGCGCGCAGCAGGTTGCCGAATTCATCGGGCGAGCGGTCGATTTCGTCGCGCGGGTACAGGCTGATGTAGATGCCTTCTGGCGATTCCAGCGCGGCATGCCCGGTCGAGATCACGCCGTTGACGTCCACGGCGGCAATGTAGCGATCCACCAGCGGAAGGTTGCGCGTTTGCGCCTTGGCCGAGCCGGACGGCGTCCACACGTGCACCGTCAACGCGGGCTCGGAGTCGGCGGGCGGGCCGTCCCACATGGTGGGGCCAAGGGGGCGGGGCGACACCCCCGACCCTGCCTGCGAAGCCAAGGTAGAAGCGGGCTCCGACGGCATGAAGTCCGGCGACGCGTTGGATGCGAATGCGGGGTTCGACGCCAGGTGCCTGACCCGCCGCGCCAGCCACAGCAGCTTCACGCCCGCGATGCCCAGGAACAGTCCCAGGCAATACGGCACGGTGCCGACATAGTTGGTGGGGTAGGGCTGGAAGAAGAAAATGGCCAGCAGGATTTCTGCAATGCCGCCCGCAAAGGCGTAGCGCCAACGCTCGTAGCGCACCACATACGCGGCCAGGCACTGCAACACGCCGTCGGTCAGGAACAAGGCGCCAAAAATCATCGACAAGGCAAAGTGCCCGTGGTGGTGGCCGGCCAGGATCAAGCTGCCGGCCAGCAGCACGAACAGCCCTTTCGCATAGCGCAGCACACGCTGCCCGCCCACGCCGCTGGACGCGATCATCAGCGTGGCCAGCCCTTCGATGATGAAGAGGATGGCGAAGGCGTTCAGCGGAAAGTACAGCGCGTTGTCCAGCGCGTCGATGAAGACGAAAACGCCCGCGATTAGAAAGAACAACCCGGCCGCGAACAGGCCCTTCCAGCGCTTGCGCAGATACGGGACTCCCAATAGCAGCAATACAAGTTGTGGCATGCCTGTGTTCCGGTTCAAGAAGGGCGAAGGGCGAAAACCGAATCGTACAGAAACTTGATGGCTTTTTTATCTTTATGGCCGGCGCTGCGCCGGCGGCTAGGGCTGCGGCTGGGGCGTCGTCTGCGCATCCCATGCCAAGCGCATCGCATAGCCGCGCACGTCTTTCGGCCACGCGGCGACACACTGCACGTAGCGGTCGCGATCATCGGCATACAGCGCGCGGGTGGCTTCTTCAAAGCCGGGCAGGTTGCCGGCCATGCCGGACATGAACCGGTACGCCGCTTCCTGGCGCTGACGTCGCTGACCTTGCGCGTCGTTGTCGCGGCGAGCCTGTTCCACCAGCTTGCGCAACGCCACCGACGCACCGCCCGGCTGCGCGCCCAGCCAATCCCAATGCCTGGGCAACAGCGTGACTTCGCGCGCCACCACGCCCAGCTTGGGCCGGCCGCGCCCGCGCGGCGGCAGGGCGGCGCTGTCGGACATCTCATTCGATTCGGGGGGCGCGCCGACGGGCGCCGCGCCGACGGGCGAACGGTAGCGGTCGGCAACCTGCGCGTCGGACCCGGACAGGTTCAGGTCGGTCTGCGTGCCGCTGCCGTCCTGATAGACAAGCAGTGCCTGCGCCCCATCGGCGTCCATGGCGCGCTTGACGGCAACCGCCACGTCGGCCAGCGGCCCGGCGGCAAGTATTCGGTGGCCTTCGAAGGCGGTGTAGGTGGGCGCGGGCGAGTGAACAAGGGTAGTCATGGCGTATGGGTTCCGGTGGCCAATATCGGGTTGGATGCGTCCAACGCCTTTTGTGAAACGGAGGCGGAAACGTAGCGCAATTATGACCCGGGTAAAAATAGCTTGTCAATAACGCCCGGGTAAAAATAGTTGTGGGATTCATGTGTCGGGGCTATAACCCGGGCACTGATTCCGGCGCCCATGCGTGCCGGCCTGGCTGCGCCGTACCCTGTAAAAAACCCTGCATAAACCTAGGGTAGACACCTAGAAAAAATCAGCGGGCGGCGTATAATCTTGCTTTGCGCCCGGAGTTACCCATGCGTCTCGTTCAAAAAGCGCTCACCTTCGACGATGTGTTGTTGGTGCCTGCGTATTCCGAGGTGTTGCCGCGCGACACCTCCCTGGCCACCCGCCTGACCCGCAATATCAGCCTGAATATTCCGCTTGTGTCCGCCGCCATGGACACCGTCACCGAGTCGCGCCTGGCTATCGCCATGGCCCAAGAAGGTGGCATCGGCATCATTCACAAGAATTTGACCGCCGATCAGCAAGCCCGTGAAGTGGCTCGCGTCAAGCGCCACGAATTCGGCATCGTGATCGATCCGGTCACCGTCACCCCCCAAATGAAAGTGCGCGACGCCATCGCGTTGCAGCGCCAGCATGGCATTTCGGGCCTGCCGGTCGTTGAAGGCCGCAAGCTGGTCGGCATCGTGACCAATCGCGATCTGCGTTTTGAAGAAAACCTGGATCAACCCCTGCGCAACATCATGACGCCGCAGGAACGCCTGGTCACCATGAAGGAAGGCGCCACGCTGGACGAGGCGCAGGCGCTGATGCACAAGCACCGTCTGGAACGCGTGCTGATCGTGAACGACGGCTTTGAGCTGCGTGGCCTGGCCACCGTCAAAGACATCGTCAAGAACACCGAACACCCGATGGCCAGCAAAGACGGCCAAGGCCAGTTGCGCGTCGGCGCGGCCGTGGGCGTGGGCGCGGGCACCGAAGAGCGCGTGGAAAAGCTGGTTGCCGCCGGCGTTGACGTCCTGATCGTCGATACCGCGCACGGCCACTCCAAGGGCGTGCTGGAAGGCGTGCGCTGGGTCAAGCAAAACTACCCCAAGGTTGAAGTCATTGGCGGCAACATCGCCACCGCCGCCGCCGCGCGCGCGCTGGTCGAATATGGCGCCGACGGCGTCAAGGTCGGTATCGGCCCCGGCTCCATCTGCACCACGCGTATCGTCGCCGGTGTCGGCGTGCCGCAGATCCATGCCATTTCCGAAGTTGCCAAGGCGCTGGAAGGCACGGGCGTTCCGCTGATCGCCGACGGCGGCATCCGCTACTCGGGCGACGTCGCCAAGGCGCTGGCCGCCGGCGCGTTCTCGTGCATGATGGGCGGCATGTTCGCCGGCACGGAAGAAGCCCCGGGCGAAGTCGTGTTGTTCCAAGGCCGCTCGTACAAGTCGTACCGCGGCATGGGCAGCCTGGGCGCCATGACGGACGGCTCGGCCGACCGCTACTTCCAGGACCCGGCCAACAACGCCGACAAGCTCGTCCCCGAAGGCATCGAAGGCCGCGTGCCCTACAAGGGCAGCGTGCTGGCCATCATTTACCAATT
Source organism: Achromobacter semiaridum (assembly GCF_053543755.1). NCBI lineage: Bacteria > Pseudomonadati > Pseudomonadota > Betaproteobacteria > Burkholderiales > Alcaligenaceae > Achromobacter > Achromobacter semiaridum. Next base: position 33,395 of record NZ_JBLVOL010000038.1, read on the forward strand.
GGTCGGCGGCATCCGCGCCTCGATGGGCTACTGCGGCGCCGCCACCATTGACGACATGCGCACCAAGGCCGAATTCGTGGAGATCACCTCCGCCGGCGTGCGCGAGTCCCACGTACACGACGTGCAGATCACCAAGGAAGCGCCTAACTACCGCGCCGACTGATCCGTACAGTCAACTACAATGTCATGCATCACGCACCGGCAGAATCGCATAACAATGCGGTTTTGCCGGTGCGGTTTTATTTAATCGGTAGAGCTCAATGCACCAGCGCATCCTCATTCTTGATTACGGCTCGCAAGTCACCCAACTGATTGCCCGCCGCGTCCGCGAAGCCGGCGTCTATTCCGAAGTGCACCCCGGCGACGTCGACGACGCCTTCGTGCGCGACCAAATGGCGCAAGGCCTGAAGGGCATCATCCTGTCCGGCAGCCACGCATCGGCCTACGAAGAAGGCTCGATGCGCGTGCCGCACGCCGTCTTCGAATTGGGCGTGCCGGTGCTGGGCATCTGCTACGGCATGCAATCCATGGCGCAGCAACTGGGCGGCGTGGTCAGCTTCTCGGACCACCGCGAATTCGGCTACGCCGAAGTGCGCGCGCACGGCCACACCAAGCTGCTGGAAGGCCTGGACGACTTCACCACGCCCGAAGGCCACGGCATGCTGAAGGTCTGGATGAGCCACGGCGACAAGGTCACCGAGCTGCCCCCGGGCTTCAAGCTGATGGCCTCCACGCCGTCGTGCCCCATCGCCGGCATGGCCGACGAAGACCGCCGTTTCTACGCCGTTCAGTTCCACCCCGAAGTCACGCACACCGTCCAAGGCAAGGCCATGCTGGCCCGCTTCGTGAACGAGATCTGCGAATGCCAGGGCGACTGGAACATGCCCGACTACGTCGCCGAAGCCGTCGCCCGCATCCGCGAGCAAGTCGGCACCGACGAAGTCATCCTGGGTCTGTCCGGCGGCGTGGATTCCTCGGTGGCTGCTGCCCTGATCCACAAGGCCATCGGCGACCAGCTCACCTGCGTGTTCGTCGACCACGGCCTGTTGCGCCTGGACGAAGGCAAACAGGTCATGCAGACCTTCGCCGAAAACATGGGCGTGAAGATCATTCACGTCGACGCCACCGCCCAATTCATGGGCAAGCTGTCCGGCGTGGCTGACCCCGAAGCCAAGCGCAAGATCATCGGCCGCGAATTCGTCGAAGTGTTCCAGGAACAAGCCGGCAAGCAGCAAAGCGCCAAGTGGCTGGCCCAGGGCACGATCTACCCCGACGTCATCGAATCCGCCGGCGCCAAGACGGGCAAGGCCACGTCGATCAAGTCGCACCACAACGTGGGCGGCCTGCCGGATACGCTGAACCTGCAACTGCTGGAACCCCTGCGCGAACTGTTCAAGGACGAAGTCCGCGAACTGGGCGTTGCGTTGGGGTTGCCGCCGCAAATGGTCTACCGCCACCCGTTCCCGGGTCCGGGTTTGGGTGTTCGGATTCTGGGCGAAGTGAAGCATGAATATGCGGAACTGCTGCGCCGCGCCGATGCGATCTTCATTGAAGAATTGCGCAATACCAAGGATGAGGCTAGTGGCCTGACTTGGTACGAGCTGACGTCGCAAGCGTTTGCCGTGTTCCTGCCGGTGAAGTCGGTGGGCGTGATGGGCGATGGGCGGACGTATGAGTACGTGGTTGCTTTGCGTGCGGTCCAGACGTTTGACTTCATGACGGCCGACTGGGCGCCGCTGCCACACCCGCTGCTGGCTCGCGTTTCTTCGCGGATCATTAATGAAGTGCGCGGGATTAATCGGGTTGTGTATGACGTGTCGAGCAAACCGCCGGCGACGATTGAGTGGGAGTGAGTTGAGCGTTTTAGGTAATTAACGTGCGAATGAAAATGCCGGGGAGACCACCGCGAGATGCGGATGGTGCCCCGGTTTTTTTTGTGCCTAAGTCGGTTCTGGAGCAAGACGACGAGCAGAGGCTCTGTGTTTGGTTTGCCTGTCAATCAGTGCTGTTTGGTAATTGCTATAGACAGCTCATGCCTTCTTTTTTCGACAAGGTGAGACTTGATAGCGGGGTGATGATCGCGACGACAGTCCCATCTCGAGACATATTGCCTGCGATGTCTTTTCCTGGAGATATCGATCTTTTGATCATTCCTTATGTAGGTGATCATTTACTGGTAACCCAGACGCTAGCGGTTGAAGTCAAGATTGTGCGCGCCAAGTTTCACGCTCAGGGCAAGTCGCCTAATGACTTCGGATTCTCGCAAGCAAACGGCATGGTTCGACATGGTTTTCCGTTTGTGGGAGTTGCCCATCTGATCGTCTCGGACAGTAGCCCGATGAAAGCGTGGCGATCCATGCATGCCGTGGACGTCATTGATGCAGAAAGCGGGCGCGTTAGTGAACCGAGAGAGGTCTTCGTGGATATGCTGCCCGCAGACCTAATAAAAAGATCTTATGGGCGATTGCTAAAAAATTGCCAATCCAAACAGGTCGGCCTTCTTGCTGCATACATGGGGGAAGGCGGAAATTGGATTCCGGATGGGCGCCAAGCCAGAAAGAACCGAGCGCTGAGTCGGGAAACCTTGAACGCAATTGCGCATTATTACCGCGAAAATTTATGGAGGTTCCGGGATTTGCCTCGGTTTCCTGACGACTTGCAAAGAAGAAAAGTTAGTTCGGCTCACTAGTGCTGCTCGTCTAGGTAATCTGATGAGCTCGGGCACATAGGACGGCCCGATTTCAACAGTGCAACTGTGCAAGAGAGCACTCGACTTCATTAAGATCGTCAAGAAGAAGGCGCGGCTCTACTTTTTCGGCAAACCGGCTGCCTCTCGCGTTTGCATAGAAGAAATCGATCAAGTGAACGATTTTTGACAGTATTGGATCAACCATGCAACTTGCCAATAGAGACGCAAGCAAGTGGGCGACGACGAAGTGATCCTGGGCCTGTCGGGTGGCTTGGCGGCGACCGTTCGCGGCGCGGCATTAGGATTTGGCTTTCCGTGATGGGCGCGGGCTTGTCGTCGTACTTCAACGCCAGCGCAGCGCGGGCGAACACTTCCGAATCACCGGTGTCGAGTGCGATGGCCTGCATGGCGTCACGGGATTTCTGCGCCCGGTCGAAGCCGTGCAGGACTTCGTAAGCGCCTTCGATGACATGCGTGACCACGTCGCCCTTGTGGGGTATGCGCACGTCTGCCACGGTGTCGCCGCAGACCACGCCGTTTTGGCACACGAAGCGGAACATTCCGGCGAGCATCTGATAGCTTCTGGTGCCGTCATGCGAGTTCAGCAGGATGATTTCGTTGGCCTCACGGCCGTTGATCTGGCTAGCATGGCGCAGGCGGATCATGTGTTTGGTGTAGTCGCGGCGGTCGTCGTTGCGCACGCGGGCCTGGCACACCATGAAAGGCTCGAAGCCTTCCCCGCGCAGTTCTTGCAGCACGGTGGCGGTTGGTATGTACGTGTCGCGACAGGCGATGGACATCTTCGTGGCACTGCACACCTGCGCGGCAGGCTCGCGATTTGTTTTGCCGTCGCGTTATGACCCCGACAGGTGCATGTCGCATGCAACGATCAACCGCGTGACCCAGCTCTGATGTTTTTAAGCTGTGTTTTGGGGACATGTTGAGGGGCTTATGCCGTCAAGAACGACATGAGTATCCCTCGTGTCGCTATTTCAGTGAAATAAGAACATGATTCGTTGACGTGTCGCCCCCAGCGACATAAGCTGAGAACGTGTCGTCAGAATGGCATTTTTTCATCATGAGTGATATTGCACTTGCCTGGCATCCAGAGCAGTCTCACAACCAGTTGCCAGCGTTACCCCCAGCGCATGAGTTGGAGACCCGGCCCGTGCTCAAGGCCTGTATCGAGGCCCGTGCCGCGTTGGCCGGACTCAAGCAGGCGGCCGAGTTGATTCCCAACCAGGCGATGCTGATCAACACCATTCCGTTGCTGGAGGCCAAGGACAGCTCGGAAATCGAGAACATCGTCACCACCACCGACCAACTGTTCCAGTACGCGCAAGGCCACGATAACGCTGATCCTGCCACCAAGGAGGCGCTGCGTTACCGCACCGCGCTGCACCAAGGTTTTCAGTCGCTCAAGACGCGGCCGTTGTGTATCGCCACCGCCGTGGATGTCTGTCGCACCCTCAAAGGGGTGGACATGGACATCCGCCGCACCCCAGGCACTCAACTCGCCAACGATCGCACGGGAGAGGTGGTCTACACCCCGCCCGAAGGCGAGGCCCGCTTGCGTGACATGCTGGCGAACTGGGAGCGCTTCCTGCACAACCAGGTCGACCTGGATCCGCTGATCCGCATGGCCGTGGGTCACTACCAGTTTGAGGCTATCCACCCGTTCACCGACGGCAACGGCCGTACCGGCCGCGTGCTCAACATCCTCTACCTTATCCAGGAAGAACTGCTGAATCTGCCGATCCTGTATCTCAGTCGCCATGTGATTGCGCACAAGGCCGACTACTACCACCTGCTGCTCAGTGTGACGCGAGATGGCGCCTGGGAACCCTGGCTGCTGTTCATGCTGCAGGCCGTCGCCGACACGTCCAAATGGACGACAGGGAAGATCGCGGCCATTCGCGGGCTGGCCGAACACACCACCGAGTACGTGCGCACACGCCTGCCCAAGATCTACACCCGCGAATTGGTGGATGTCATCTTTGAACAGCCCTATTGCCGCATCGGCAACCTGGTGGACAAAGGGATTGCCCAACGCCAAGCCGCCTCGCGCTATCTGCACGACTTGGCGGGCGTGGGGGTGTTGCGCGAAATGCCGTTCGGCAAGGAAAAGCTATTCATACACCCCAAGCTGATGCAACTGATCAGCCGGGACAACAACCACTTCCAGCCTTACGCGTGAAGTGCCGAGGTGAATTGACGTCCTTCAGGCTATCGCCGGCCAACAAAACAGGTTGGCGGTAGAACTGACGTCAACAACAAGAACACACGGGCGGCACCGTATCTGACTCAGTCATGCCCCTGCATGTGTGCCAGTCCCTGCAATACGATGGCAAGTCCGCCGCGAAACTCCGCGTCTGGCCCTATACGCCGTGCCACATGCGCCGTTGCGGCCAGCAATGGGTATTCATCCAGCGGCAATTCGGCCATTGCGTCGGTGCTCGGCCCATCAAGTGGGCCGAGATGCTGGGCCTGGAGCGCGCCACTGATCCCACGGTGCATGAGGTGTCGATTTGGTATCGACGGTCGCAAGTACCTGATCGACCACCAATCGTTCCAGCGCCTCGCGATCCTTGACATAGCGATACAAAGACATGGCTCCGACGCCGAGTTCCGCGGCCGTTGTTCGCATGGAGAGTACAGCCAACCCGTCGGGAACATATCTATGACCAGTGGTCGGTCGATGACCTTCTGATCGAGGCTGGGAAGAACCGATAAGCAGATGGATGGGAACGGCATGAGCCTGGGCCAGGCAGTTCGAGCGCCAATCGTATGGCGTGTCGGCGCATAACGCCGTCAGGCTCTCGGGCTATGCCCCGTGCCGGCAGCGCCGTCATGCAAACTAGGGTTATCCGGGATTCTTTATGCTTAAACTTTTGTGAAGAATAAGCGCCAGATGCAGGGCTCCGCCGCGATGAGGCATCAAGGTGGTTCACCGGGGTGCGGCACCTGACGCACCGTACGCAGGATCGCGCGGTGGCGGCCCAGAAGGAGAATCGGATGCTGTTGCGTAGACATTGCCTGGCCGTGATGCTGCTGGCGCTGACTGGCTGGGCGACGGGCAGCCAGGCGCAACCGGCGCCTCAGGCCTGGCCCACCAAGCCGGTGCGTCTGGTCGTTGGATTGGCCCCGGGCGGGCTGGTCGACGTGCTGGCGCGCACGGTACAGCCGCATTTGGCCGATGCCTTGAAGCAGACCGTTATCGTGGAGAATCGGGGCGGCGCGGGCGGCAACCTTGCGGGCGCCGAGGTCGTGCGTAACGGCGGAGACAACCATACCTTCTTGCTCAATCCTTCGACCACCGAATCGGTCAACCCGCTAATGTTCACCAGCATGCCCTTCGATCCGCAGCGTGACCTGCGGCCGGTCGCCTTGTTGGCCAACAGCCAGTTGTTCTTGTTCGTCCGGTCCTCGCTGGGCGTCGACACGCTTGAAGCGTTCGTCGAATACGCGCGCAAGCAGCCCAATCCGCTTAACTACGGGTCGGCCGGCAACGGCACGACGCCGCATCTGGCTGGCGAGCTGCTCAAGCAGGCTACCGGCATGCAGGCCACCCATGCGCCATACCGCGGCGTGGCGCCGGCGATACAAGACCTGGCCGCGGGTCAGATCGACTTTGCGTTTGGACCGGCCACCGTTTTTCCCATGGTGCAAGCGGGCAAGCTGAAGGTGCTGGCGGTGGCGAGCCGGCAACGGGCTGCCGTGGCGCCCGACATCCGAACCTTTTCTGAGGCCGGCATTGACGGCGTTTTCGCGGACAGCTTGTTCGGCGTGTATGCCGCCGCCGGCACTCGCGATGATGTGGTCAATCGCATGAACGGCGAAATCAACAAGTTGCTGGCACGGCCGGAGATCAAGGCGCGGTTCCTGGACGCCGGCGCCGAGGCGCTACCGCTAAGCGTGGCCGACTACACCGCGCGTGTGCAGGACGAGAAGAAACTGTTCGCCCCATTGATCAAGTCGTTGGGGCTGAAGGAACAGTAGATAGAACAACGATAAACTTCTGCCTGGGCGCAGCTGCCGCGCCCGTTGCCGGCTCCGGTTTCGTCGCATAGGTAAAAAAAGGCGCCTTGGCGCCGTTTTTCATGGGTGAGGGGGGAAGACTGCGATGCGTGAAACCGTAGATGGCTTCTTATCGCTTTAAGCCTTTCGCACCCCTTACCGCTTCAGCTCAGCATCAGCCCAACAGTTCCTTGCGAACGATCTCCGCGCCTTCGCTCAAAGCTAGCAGCTTGCCCTTCGCTATAGCCCGCGACAACGGCGCCATGCCACAGTTCGTGCACGGATACAGCTTGTCGGCATCCACGAACTTCAGCGCCTTTCTCAGCGTATTGGCCACTTCTTCCGGCGTTTCAACCTTATCGCTGGCCACGTCGATGGCGCCGACCATCACCTTCTTGCCGCGAACCAGTTCAAGCAGATCGATCGGCACGTGCGAGTTGTGGCATTCCAGCGAGATGATGTCGATATTGGACTTCTGCAGCTTGGGGAACGATTCCTCATACTGACGCCACTCCGAGCCCAGCGTCTTCTTCCAGTCGGTATTGGCCTTGATGCCGTAGCCGTAGCAGATGTGCACAGCGGTTTCGCACTTCAGGCCTTCGATGGCGCGTTCCAGGGTGGCAATGCCCCAGTCGTTCACTTCGTCGAAGAACACGTTGAATGCCGGCTCATCGAATTGGATGATGTCCACGCCTGCGGCTTCCAGTTCGCGGGCTTCCTGGTTCAGGATCTTGGCGAATTCCCAGGCCAGTTTTTCGCGGCTTTTGTAGTGGGCGTCGTACAGCGTGTCGATCATCGTCATGGGGCCCGGCAGCGCCCATTTGATAGGTTGCTTGGTTTGCTGGCGCAGGAACTTGGCGTCTTCAACAAACACCGGCTTTTGACGGCTGACGGCGCCCACGACGGTCGGCACGCTCGCGTCATAGCGATCACGGATGCGAACGGTTTCGCGCTTTTCGAAATCGACGCCGTCGAGATGCTCAATGAACGTCGTGACAAAGTGCTGACGGGTTTGCTCGCCGTCGCTGACGATATCAATGCCCGCGTGCTGCTGTTCTTGCAGCGCCAGGCGCAAGGCGTCTTGTTTACCCTCGATCAGCTCTTCGTCTTGCAGTTTCCAAGGCGACCAGAGTTTTTCAGGCTGTGCCAGCCACGAAGGCTTGGGCAGGCTGCCGGCGGTGGAGGTGGGCAGTAGTTTTTTCATGGTCAGGTGTTCTCGTGTGTTTTCTGAGTGATTAGTGCGCGTAGTTGGCGGCCCAGCTTTCCAGCACGTGCTTGTAGGGCTTGATGAAGTGCTCTTCCGTGAACTTTCCCTGCTTCACGGCAAGCTGGCTGCGCTCATCGCGGTCATAGACGATCTGCGTCAACGAGTAATCCTGATTCTTCAGGCTCGGTTGATAGACCTTGCCCGCGGCGGAATTGGCGTTGTAGATCTCGGGACGGTAGATCTTCTGGAACGTTTCCATCGTGCTGATGATGCTGATCAGCTCAAGGTTCGTGTAGTGGCCAAGCAGGTCGCCCTGAAAGTAAAAGGCCAACGGCGCGGCGCTGCCCGGGGGCATGAAGTAACGGACCTGCAAGCCCATTTTTTCGAAGTACTGGTCCGTTGGCGAGAATTCGTTTTGCTGATATTCAATGCCCAGGATGGGGTGCTGATTTTCAGTACGCAGGTACGTCTTGCTGCTTGAGGCGCTGATGCAGATGACAGGCGGCTTGCTGAACTGCTCTTTGTAGGCGCTGGAACTAACAAAGTGCTTGAACAGCTTGCCGTGCAAGTCGCCGAAACCGTCGGGCGAGCTAAAGCTGGATTTGTTCTTGTTGTGCTCTTGCAAAAGCACGCTGAAGTCGTAGTCGCGCACGTACGAAGAGAAGTTGTTCCCGACGATCCCATCGATGCGTTCGTTGTTGTGGCGGTCAACGATATTGGTCTTCAAGATTTCAATCAGCGGAAACGCATCACTGCCGCCGTTGGCGGCGATGTTCATTTCAACGGAGATGATGTCGAGTTCGACCGTGTAGCGATCCCCCCGGGGGTTGTCCCAATGCGCCAGGCTATTGAAACGCCGGTCGATCATCTTCAGCGTGTTACGCAGATTCTGCTGGCGACTCGCGCCCCTGGCCAGATTGGCGAAGTTGGTCGTGATGCGCGTGCTGTCGGAGGGCTGATAATTCTCATCAAAAGGAATGCTCTTGATGTTGAATGTGAAGGCGTTGCTCATGGTGTTGGCGTGTGCAGATTTTGGCGAAAGAATTACGGAGTCCGGCTGCTGCTTGGCGACGGACGTTATCGCCGCTGCGGGCGGCGCTTGAATTGGTTTTGCGTCAGGCTGCTACCGCTTCTTCTGCGGCGGCGGTGCGTGGATGGCGCATCAATTCGATCAAGGGCAACGCGCGCTGGACCGCCAGTCTGGCCCGTTCGATCAGGGCCATGTCGTGCAGGCGGTAGTCGGCAAAATCCTTGTCGGTCGCGTAGACGCCCAGCGGCAAGGTGCGCGCCTGGAAGAAGCTGAACAAGGGCCGCAACTGGTGATCGATGATCAGGGCATGGCGTTCGCTGCCGCCGGTGGCCGCCAACAAGACGGGCTTGTCGATCAGGGCGTCCTGATGAATGAAGTCGAAGAAGTGCTTAAACAGCCCCGTGTACGAGCCTCGATAGACCGGGGTTGTCACCACCAGGATGTCCGCTTGTTCGACCACGCCAAGTTCGCGCTCCACCGTGTCGGGCAATTGCGAGCGCCAGACGGCGCCGGCCAGATGGGGGGCGAGCTCACCCAGTTCGACCAGGTGCGGTTCGCACGGAATATCGTCGGCGATCAAATCCAGCAGGTGTTCTGCCAGGGCCGCTGACTTCGAGGGGCGTTGCAGTCCGCCGGAAACTGCGACTAGACGGAGTGGACGTGTCATCTTTGCTTCACATGAATAGAGCTGCCCGGCGCGGCAGCTGTGTTTGTGCAGTTGCAGCATCAAGCTGGAACCGCATGCTAGAGGAGGGCAACGATGAAGTAAAATGGTTTTATTTCACCTATCCATGAGCAGGAATCATCTGAATGCTTGAACGCATCCACCTCAGCATCGTCCAGCAGGTCGAAAAGCAAGGGTCCTTGACGGCCGCTGCGGGCGTGTTGAACCTGACCCAGTCGGCACTGAGCCACAGCATGAAGAAGCTGGAGGTGCAGCTGGGCACCGACGTCTGGCTGCGTGAAGGGCGAAGCCTGCGCCTGACGCAGGCCGGCCAATACCTGTTGGCGGTGGCAAACCGCGTGCTGCCGCAACTGGACCTGGCCGAAGAGCGCCTGGGCCAATTCGCGCAGGGCGAACGCGGCGCGCTGCGCATCGGCATGGAATGCCACCCTTGCTATCAATGGCTGCTGAAGGTGGTTTCACCGTATCTGGCGGCGTGGCCCGACGTGGATGTGGACGTCAAGCAGAAGTTCCAGTTTGGCGGGATCGGCGCGCTGTTCGGCTACGAGATCGACCTGCTGGTGACGCCCGACCCGCTGTTCAAGCCGGGCCTGAAGTTCGAGCCCGTGTTTGACTACGAGCAGGTGCTGGTCGTGCCCAAGGGCCACCGCCTGGCAACGGCTGCGTACGTGAAGCCGCAGCAGCTGACGCAGGAAGTGTTGATCAGCTACCCCGTGGACATCGAGCGGCTGGACATCTACAACCAGTTCCTGCTGCCGGCCGGCGTTACGCCCAAGCGCCATAAAGCCATCGAAACCACCGACATCATGGTGCAAATGGTGGCCAGCGGACGCGGCGTGGCCGCTCTGCCGCGCTGGCTGGTCGAGGAATACGCGGCCCGGATGGATGTGGTGCCGGTGCGGTTGGGCGCGCGCGGCATCGCCAAGCAGATTTTTCTTGGGGCGCGCGAGGCGGACAGCGCCATTGACTACGTGCGGGCCTTCATCGAATTGGCCCGCCATTCGGCCACCGACGCCCCGACCGCCATGGCGCAAGACGCCAGTGAGTGAACCTTACCGTGGTACGGGAACCGCTTGCCAAGCGGTTTGGCGTGCCTTGTGGCGGTGTTCTTGATTTTCTCCCATACGACCATGCCAGCCAGCAAAATCATCGACGCCTATTCGCTGGAAGTCAGCGCAAGCGACATTGCGGCGCGGGCCGCTGCTGATCGAGCAGCGTTGGGCAGCGAAGCTAGATAAGGGAACGATAGGTCGTCAAAGCCTTGGTGGTCTGAACTAATCCCTGCCGAAACAGGATCTCCAGATAGCGATCGACGTCAATAGGCGGGTTCTTGAGTTGTGCCCGCTGGCGCTGCGCAGCGGCTACTACCGCCGGAGCATCAAGATCCAAGAGATTTTCAACAAATTCATCCGGATGCTGGGACTCCACTCCGTACGAAGCAAGCACGTCCGCCGGAAAATCGCGCTGGTTGAAGGTCACGATCACGGTAGCGCCACAGTGGATGGCGGCGGCCAAGACGTGGCGGTCGTTGAGGTCGGGAAGAATCACTCCAAAGTCACGCAGCGGCGCGGGGTAGAGTACGCAGGCATCGAAGATGGCAGAGAAAGGGGAGTGCCTCATTCGTACCCCATGCTTGATTCCTGAGCCTGCCGGGCGAGCTCCGCCATGGCTTCTTGGCTAGCACGGTCGCGTGCCTCCTTGTACTGCGTCAAGTCCGCGAGCCGCACTCTGCGATGTTTACCGGTTCGATGGAATGGCAGCACACCATCCTCCAGTAGCTTAACCAAGTGAGGGCGGGAGACGTTGAGCATGTCTGCCGCTTCCTGGGTCGTCAGTTCTGCATGAACGGGTACGACTTTTACGGCATTGCCGTCGGCCAATTCGGCAAGGATGTCGACTAGCAGACGCAGCGCAGAGGTGGGCAACTCTACTTGGTGGGCTTGGTTCCGTTCATCGAAGATCTGAATGTGTTGCGTTTCAACGCGCGTTGCCAGGTACGCGGCCAACGCGCGCTGGCCTTGAACAGCGGCCTCCACCTCCCGTGCGGCGGTTAACGTCATCTTGGTTTCGGCAAGCGCGGTCATAGCCAACTCCTAAGTTAAAAGCACTTTAAGGGGTGAGCTTATTCGAAACAAACGAAACTCGCAATAAACGAAACGTCGGGGCGCGTAGGGGTCAACAACCCTCGATCAGCATGGCTCGCAAGCGTTGGCGTTGTCTTTCCAACGCCTCAATCTGCTTCTCCAATATCGCCAGCCGCTTACGCTTCGCATCCGTCATATCCGCGCATGCCTTCGCCCCTTCAATCAGCAACATGCAATCCGGAAAGCTGCGGATTTCTTCCAGGCTAAAGCCGGTGGCGATCAATCGCTGGATCTGCTTGACCTGCGTGACGGCCACTGCCTCGAAGGCGCGGTAGCCATTTTGGGCACGTGTTGATGCCAGCAAACCGTGCTGATCGTAGTGACGAATCGAGCGTACGCTGGCGCCGGTTGCTTGCGCCAACGCGCCAATCTTCAGCAGGGTGGTGGACTCCGTTTTATTCATGGATCGAACCTTATCATCCGTGCTTGACTGTGACACTAATGTCAGGCTTTAGCCTGGGCTCTTTCCATTCGAAGGAGCTTCAACATGATGTCTTTCAACCTCTTCAGCACATGGCGCAAGGGCTTGGCCGCCGTGGCCTTGATGGCTGCATCCGCGCTGGCGCAGGCTGCCGTGGAACCGTACACCGTGACGGCGCCTGATGGGGTGCGCATCGCGGTGCAAGAAGCCGGTGACCCGAACGGGCAGCCCATCATCTTCATTCACGGCTTGCTTGGCAGCCACCTGAGCTGGGACAAGCAGATCAACAGCCCTGAGTTGCAGCGCTATCGGCTGATTACCTTTGATATGCGCGGGCATGGTAGGTCCGGTCAACCGGAGCGCGCCGATGCCTACCGTGATGGCGGGCGTTGGGCGGATGATCTGGCAGCGGTGATTGCTGGGTCAGGAGCCCGGCAGCCTGTCTTGGTGGGATGGTCGCTGGGCGCTGCTGTGGCCACTAATTACTTGGCCGCCTATGGTGACGAGAAAATCGCAGGCGCTGTGTACGTGGGCGGTGTCATTGAGCTGAAACCCGAACAAATCGTGTCGCATCCGCAGGTTTACAACGGAATGGCATCGCCGGATCTCAAGACGCATCTTGATGCCGAGCGTGAGTTCGTGGCGCTGTGCTTTGCCACCCAGCCGGACGCGCAGACGTTCCAGCGTCTGCTGGCGAATGCGGCCATGGCCTCACAGAACATGCAGAACGCCGTGCATGGCATGTCGCTGAATACGCCGAAGGGCTTGGGGGCCATGCACAAGCCGCTGTTGTTGATTTACGGTGCGCGTGATGCATTGGTTCAGGCCGAACCGTCCTTCAATCGGGCCAAGGCTTTGAACGCCGATGCCATCGGCAAGTTCTACCCAGAAGCGGGGCACTCGCCCTTTATCGAAGAGACGCAGCGCTTCAATCGAGATCTGTCTGCTTTTGTTGATGCGGCAGCATCGCATTAGCCGTTCATCGGCGCGTTGGGAAAATCAATGCTGGCATGTTTTATAGCAGTCGATATAAAATCGCCAGATATTGCACGGCACCTGCAACGCAAGTGCCTTCGTCAACCAGCTTGCCCCGGGGGAGGCCACCGCATGACGCAACTTGCCGACCCCATCCAGGATGCCGCCATCGGACCCGCTGCCACGTCCCACCCCCAGCAACCCTCTCGCAAAGCCCTCCAAGGTCTCTGCTGGGCCGCCCTTAGCGTCCTGATCTTCGCCGGCTGGTTTGTCGTGACGCGCTTCAGCGTGACGCGCGAACTGCGCTTGTGGGATGTCACCGCGCTGCGATTCGGTATCGGCGCCCTCATTCTCTTTCCCGTATTGCTGCGAGGCGCAAGGCGCATGTCCGCCAAGCAATGGAGCGAAGGACTGTTGTACGCCTGCCTGTGGGGCATGCCCTTCGTGCTGGCGGTGGCTTTGGGTTTACAGCTAACGTCCGCCGGGCGGGCAGCGGCAGTGGCGCCGACATTGATGCCGGTTTTCGTTGGCCTGTTTGCGTGGGTCTTCCTGAAAGAAAAACCAGGCACGGCGCGGTCGCTCGGCTATCTGGCCATCGTTATCGGGCTGATCTGCATGATCGCGGGCGGCGCCTCTGCGCACGGTGTGGCGAACCCGGTGGGCATCCTGGCCCTGATCATTGCCGCGGCGATGTGGGCCGTCTATACGTTGCTGTTTCGACGCAGCGCGTTGACGCCGGTGCAGGCCGCGGCGCTGATCTGCTTCTGGTCGGCCGTGCTGTTCCTGCCGGTCTACCTGTTTGCCGGGCTCAGCCGCCTTGCCTTGGCGTCGCCCGGCGAAATCGGTTTGCAGGCGTTCTATCAGGGCGTCTTGATGAGCGGCGTGGCCATCGTGTCCTTCAACAGATCCGTTGCGCTGCTGGGGCCGTCCGCCGCCACGGCCATCATTGCCTTGATTCCGGCGGTTGCCGCGCTGACCGCCATTCCCGTCCTGGGTGAGTTGCCGTCATGGGAAGAGGGCGTTGCGCTTCTTGCCGTCGTCGGCGGCGTGCTTCTGGCAGCCCGCCCCAAGCGCAAGGTAGCAGTCCCATCGACCACCACGACAGCGAGACAACAGCCATGATCCGTTTTTACTTTCATCCGACGCCTAACCCCGCCAAGATCGCGCTCTTTCTGGAAGAGACCGGGCTGGAGTACGAAGCCGTGCCGGTCGACACCAGCAAAGGCGAGCAGCACACGCCGGCGTTTCGCGCCATCAACCCGAACGGCAAGGTGCCCGCCATTGTTGACACCGACGGCCCTGGCGGCAAGGAAGCGCGCGTGTTCGACTCGACGGCCATCCTGATCTATCTGGCCGACAAGACCGGCAAGCTTACGGGCACGCCCGAAGACCGGCCTGAGCTGCTGTCGTGGCTGCTGTTCATTGCGTCTGGCCTGGGTCCGTTCTCGGGTCAGGCGGTGCACTTTCAGTTTGCTGCGCCGGATGGCCTGGACTACGCCGTCAACCGTTACCGCCGCGAAGCCGACCGGCACTATCAGGTACTGGACGAGCATCTGAAGGGGCGCGAGTTCATCGTGGGCAACCGCTACACCATCGCGGATATTTCGGCGTGGGGCTGGCTTGATCGCGCCTCCCGCGTGCGCAAGGGCGCAGAAGACCCGCTGGCGCCGTTTCCGGAACTGAAGCGCTGGTTCGCCGGCGTGGATGCACGCCCGGCCGTGGCGCGCGCCCGGGCGCTCAGCAAAAGCCACCAATGGAAAACCGTCAACGACGACGAGACCAAGCGGGCCTTGTTCCCCTCGAATTTCGCGCCTGCGTCGTCATAAGCGGTTTGAAATGAAGACCAAGAACGAGCGCAATAGGGTGAGGTCATCTTCGTCCGTTTATTGCACGACACAGCTGCGTAAGGTTGCACATGGCGCGCCCCAGAGAGTTTGACGAAGGGGCGGCGCTTGACGCCGCCATCGAGTGCTTCTGGTCGCGCGGCTATGAAGCCACGTCGGTGCGCGATCTGGCCGCTGCCATGGGCATCGTGGGCCCCAGCCTGTACAACACGTTTGGCGACAAGCGCCGCCTGTACCAGCGGGCGCTTGCGCATTACGTCGAGCGCGGCTTTTGCGAACGGGTCAGGCGTTTTGAATCGCAGATGACGCCTCGCGAGGCCATCGGCGCATTCTTTGACGAGATCATCGAACTATCGCTGGCTGACGAGCAGCGCAAGGGCTGCATGATCGTGAATTCCGCGCTGGAGCTGTCTCCGCACGATGCCGAGTTCCAGAAGGCGCTGGCGCTTGTGCTGCGGGATATGGAGGCCTTCTTCCTGCGCTGCGTGCAGGCGGGCCAAGCGGCCGGCGCCATCAACGCCACGCAGCCGGCGGATGACCTTGCGCGCATGCTGCTCGGCCTGCTGATGGGCTTGCGCGTGCTGGCGCGTTCGCGGCCGGAACCGGAGTTGCTGCGTGGCCTGGTTCGGCCAGCGCTGGCTTTGCTTGATGACGCCAGTCCGGTCCATTGATTGGGCGGAAAGCCAGCGTAAATCCGTTCAGCCGTGCCAGTGCGAGCAACGGATCACGCTGCAAAAGTTACCGCGATGGAAGTGCGGCTCTTTGTCGGCGATGACGTCGGCCTTGACGTTGCCAAAGGTCGTGTCGGGCTTGTGTTTGATGCCGTCGTAGAACGCCTGGATGATGTCTTCCTTGAACCCGGGCGTGCGCGGAAAGGCGCGGACGACGGCCTGGCGTTCGGCGTCCGAGTATTGGGCGTAGGTAAGGCCAAGCACGTCCATTTCGACGCCGGCGGTCACCAGCGCGACGACCGGATGCATGTGCCGCGGCACGCCGGGCGTGGTGTGGAGCGCGATGGCGGTCCACACCGTGTATGCGTCCGCTTCCGAGATGCCATGGCTCTTCAGGAACGAGCGGGCGGCGTGCGCGCCGTCCACCTCGAAGCGCTCGTCCTTGCTGCTGTGGCTTGGTATCAGGCCAATGTCATGGAACATGGCGCCGGCATAGAGCAGTTCGCGGTCGAATTTCAGGCCGCGCTTCACGCCGGCCAAGGCGCCAAAGTGATAGACGCGGCTTGAATGGTTAAAGAGCAGTGGCGTCTCGGTGTCGCGAATGAACTCGGTGATGGCGCGCGCCAATGTCGAATCGGGAATGGCGGCTTCTTGCGTGATGGACATCAGGTTCTTCCTTGGATGAGCAGGTTCTATCAAGGATAGGGCCGTGCTAGCATGGCGCCAATAGGCGGAACACGTCAATTTCAGACATTTAAAGATCAGGGCGGCCATGGCGCGCGATAAGGTCAAAACAATCATGGTGCTGGCGTTGCCAGGGGTGCAACTGCTTGATGTATCCGGCCCGCTGGACGTCTTCGCCGAAGCCAACGCGCAGGCCGGGCGCGAGGTGTACCGGCTGCTTGTCGTGGCGGGCGGGCCGGGGCCGATCCGTAGCTCTTCCGGCGCCCGCTTGATGGCCGACCGAACCATCGGACGCGACATGGACGAACCGGTGGATACGCTGCTGGTTGCCGGCTGCCCGAACGCGGCCGAAGTACCGCCGCGCGGCGTGGTGGTTGACTGGCTCAGGCGGCGCGCGCACCAGGCAAGGCGCTTTGGATCGGTGTGCAGCGGGGCGTTCTTTCTGGCGGCGGCGGGGTTGCTGGATGGCAAGCGCGTCACGACCCACTGGGCGGTTGCCGAGCGCCTGGCCCAACAATTCCCGGACGTGATGGTGGACCAGGACGCGATCCACGTCAGTGACGGGCCGCTGCGTACCGCCGCTGGCGTGACGGCCGGCCTGGACTTGGCCATTTCCCTGGTGGAAGAGGACCTTGGGCGTGAAATTGCCCTGAAAGTCGCAAGCCAGCTCGTCATGTTCTTCAAGCGGCCCGGCGGACAACTGCAATTCAGCCGTAAAAGCGAAGCCGCGCCTGCGGGCAGGGCGGCGTTGCAGGAACTTCAGCGCTGGGTCGCCGCCAATCCCCAGTTAAACCACAGCGTGGCAAGCCTGGCTGAGCGCATGAACCTCAGTCCACGTCACTTTGCGCGGCTCTTCCGTAGCGAGATCGGCATCACGCCCGCAAGCTGGGTTGAAGAGGCAAGGGTGAACGTGGCGCGTCGGCTTCTGGAGCAAGGGCAAACCGCGCCAAAGCAGGTCGCGGCGCGTTGCGGGTTTGCCGATGCGGATGTGTTGCGCCGTGCGTTTGCAAGGCACGTAGGCGTGACGCCGGCGGAATACCGCAAGCGGTTCGCGGCGCTTCTGCCCCCGCAACAAGCGGACGCCGCGGCGTAGGAATCGGAGTGCTCGTCGCCGACGCGTCCATAGCAGAGGCGGCGCTATCGTCTGATTGCTTGCGAGCCGGGCGGCGCTGCCTTATAAATCCAGCACAAGCCTGCTGCCCTTGGCGCTGGACACGCAGATCAGCATGGTCTTTTGCGCGGCCTTTTCCGCGTTGCTGAGATATTGGTCGGCGTGTTCGGCTTCACCTTCTAGAATGTGGGTCTCGCAGGTGCCGCACACGCCTTCGCGGCACAGGCATTCCACCGGCACGGAGCCGTCGCGCTCGATGGCGTTCAGGATGGACTCGCCGGCGGGACCTCCACCGTCTTGCCGGACTTGGCCAGCACCACGGTGAACGCGCCGCCGGTTTGCTTGGGCGCGGCGAATTGTTCGACGTGCACGCGCGCCGACTCGATCCCGACCGCCTGCGCGGCGCCGCGCACGGCATCGATCAGTGGGCCGGGACCGCATACGTAGGCGTGCGCGCCGGATTCCATGCCCCCCAGCAGGCCCGCCAGGTCCAGGCGCTGGCCTTTGCTGTCGACATAGAACCGGACGCCATTCCCGCAAAGCCGTGCCAGCTCGTCCCGAAATGCACCGTGTTCGTCAGCGCGAAAGGCGTAGTGCAGTTCGTACGAACCCGCGCACCGGTGCAGGTCATGCAACTGCGACATGAATGGGGTGATGCCGATGCCGCCCGCGATCAGGACGTGGTGGCGGGCGGCCTTGTCCAGGGCGAACAAGTTGTTCGGCGCGGTGATGTGGAATGCGTCACCTTCGGCCACTTTGTCGTGCATAAAGGCAGACCCGCCTTTGGACGGCGTTTCGCGCCGCACGCCGATCTGGTAGCTGCCCAACGCGTTGGGCGAACTCATCAGCGAGTAGGCGTTGTGGTAATGGCGAGTGCCGTCGCGCAGTTGCACGATGATGTGGCTGCCCCCCGTGAAGGGCGGCAACGCGCCACCGTCCATGGCTTCCAGGGTGTAGCGCTTGACCTGCGGCGTGACGCGCTCGATGCGCGTGACGCGCACGAGCAGGGTCGGCCCGGTGCTCGGGCTGCTCGCGGTGCTTAGGGGGCTCGCGGTGCTCGGGGTGCTCATCGTGCTTCTGGCGCTCATGCTTGGGCCGTGGCGCGGCGCAATGCGGGCGGGGAAGTGTCGGCAGACGAGGCGTCCTTGTATTCCGCGGCCAGCTTGCGATGAAAATGCACGATGCCGTGTTCGCTGATTCCACTGCGCTGGCGGTCGACCATGATGCGGCCTTGCCCGCGATAGCCGCGCGACTTCAATCCCTTCTGCACGCTTTCTACCAGTCGCAGGTCTTCTGGCCGAAAAACATCGCGATACCACTCGACCAGCTTCTGCTGTTCCTCGGTCAATTCCTTATTCAGAAAGTAAATCTCGTAGTGCTGCAACGTCACGCCCGCGCTGGCGGGGAATTCGTAGATGACGGTCATGAAGTCGGCGCCCGGCGGCACGTTGAACATGGTGCATGGCCAGGCCCAGAAGCCCGCAAAGCTGGGGTCCTTCACCGAGGCATCGACCTTGAAGGATTTTTCAGACGACTTCGCCAGGCCGAATTGCAACGTCCAATTGCCGTGCATCGTGTGGGTGTATTTGTCGACCTGGACAGAGTCCGCGAAGCTGGGGTGCACCGGGCCGCAGTGGTAGCACTCCAGGTAGTTGTCGACGATGGACTTCCAATTGGCCGGGGTTTCGGTAACGAAGCGCGCAGCCAGGTGCAGGGTGTCCACCACGGGGCAGGCGGCACGCAGGCGGGCTTCAAAGCCGGGGAGTTGGTCTTCTACCGACCCCGCGTGCGGGTTCAGGTTGATGAAGACAAAGCCCGCGGCTTCTTCAACCTTGATCGGGACCAGCGTGGCCTTGTCCCGGTCAAAATTGGGCACGTTGTCGCAGTTGCGGGCAAAAGCCAGCTCGCCATCCAGCTTGAACGTCCAGGCGTGGTACGGACAGGTGATGACGTTTTTGGCTTTGCCGCTGCCTTGCAATAGTTGGTGGCCGCGATGCGGGCACACGTTGTAGTACGCACGCAGGATGCCGTCGCGGTCGCGCAGCACGATGATGCTTTCACCGATGATGTCGCGGGTCACGTAGTCGTTGGGCGCGGCCAGTTCGCTGCGGTGGGCCACGCAGATCCAGCTGTGGGCAAAGATCTTTTCCTGCTCGTACTGGAAGACGGCGTCCTGGGTGTAGTACGAGGCGGGCAGCGTCCAGGCGTTTTCCTCGTCGGCGTTGAAGTCGGCGGGTAGCTTGGGGATGCGGTTCATGATGATCTCCGGGGAACAAGAGCCGATGGGGTGGGCGATTCAATGTGATGCGCCGGGACATCGCCGTAGTCCTGCATCAACCAGCGGAACAGGCCGAACAGCTTGATCCCCAGAATGAAGACGAAGGGAATGGCGGTCAGCACCACGGCCGTCTTCATCGTTTCCAGCGACGCCTTGGTGAACAGCATCGCCAGCGGGACCAGCGTCAAGGCAACGCACCAGAAGACGCGGCTGGCGGGCGTGGGGTCTTCGCCTTCGGACAGGTTGCGCGTGGTGGTGGCGGCCACGGCGTAGGCCACGGCGTCTACGTGGGCGGCCAGAAAGACCAGCATGGTTGCCAGGTACAGCGCCAGGAACAGCTTGCCGGCCGGCAGCGCGCTTAGCAGCATTTCCACCGCTGTTTCGCCGCCTTGTTCCTGCAAGACACGGGGCACGTCGATGGCGCCCGTCATGAACTGGTGCATGGAATAGCTTTCCAGCGCGCCGAAGAAGAACCAGCATCCGGCGCTGCCGCCCAGCAACAGCGCGTAGATCACTTCCTTGATCTTGCGGCCTTTGGACACGCGCGCCACGAACATGGCCACGCCCGGCGAATACGACACCCACCACAGCCAATAGAACACCGTCCAGCCGCGGTTGAAGGCGCCGTCGCCCGCGGGGTCGGTGAAGAGGCTCATGCGGACGTAGTTTTGCAGCATCAGGCCCAGGCCATTGACGATGTTGTTGCCGGAAAACTGCGTGGGGCCCACGACAAGCACGACGGCGGCCAGCAGCAGCGCGCCCCAACAGACCAGATGGCTAAGGCGCTTCATGCCGCTGGCAATGCCGATATAGGCGCTGGCCGAGAACAGCGCGGACACGCCGACGATCACGATTACTTGCATGGCGAACGTGTCGGGCGTGCCGGCCAGGCTGGCCAGGCCGCGTGTGAAGGTGGAGGCTGTGAGCGCAATGGATACCGTCAGCGCGCCGAACATTGTCAGCAGGAAGATGAGGGCCGCCAGGCGGCCGACGGGACCCGTGGCGCGCAAGCCGGTGATCGCCTGGAGGATAGATGCCAGGTTCAACCCCGCCTTCTTGCGCACATGAAAGTGATAGGCCATGGCCAGCGAGGGCAGGGCGTACACCGCCCACGCGCTTAACCCCCAGTGGAAAAAGGAATAGCTGATGCTGGTTTCCAACGCCTCGCGCGTGCCGGACGCGACGTTGAGCCCGGGCGTTTGGTAGTAGTAGGCCCACTCCATTACGCCCCAATACAACGTGGACGAGCCCATGCCGGCGCAGATGAACATGAAGATCCATGACAGCGTCGAATACTCGGGTTTGCTGTCACCCAGCCGCACGTTGCCGTACTTGCTGAACGCCAGCCCGATGCAGGCGATGACGCAGCCGAAGACGAACACCTGGATCAGTGACCCGAATGAACGCGTGGTCCAGTCGAACAGGTCGGCGGCGGTGGTGGCGGCTTGCGTCGGCCAGAGGACCATGGCCACGACGGTGAGCAGCACGGCGGTAAGCGTGCAAAGCGTCAGGAATCCGTCGCGGCGTGGCGCGGCTGTTTTCACGTTGTCTCCTTCCGTGCGCCGTGGCGCACGGTATCTGGTCGTCTGTGTCTTGGCGTCCGTTAACCGGTGGTTTACATTAACCAGTAATTAACCAAAGACTGACCGGGACTGTAGGAAGAACTTTGCCCATGCACAAGCTTCAATCGGAAAACGGCGCGTTTGTAACGGGTGGTTTTTGTTTTCGCTGTGCCGGCCGGACGCGGTCGTCATGAAAGAAGACAGCTTTGCGTTCCGCTTGAAAGAGCTGCTTGAACACAAGCAACTGACCCTGCAAGCCGTGGCCGGCGCGCTGAACGTCTCGCGCCCCGCCGTCCACAAATGGACGAAGGGCGGCGAGATCGACTACGAAAAGCTGCGCAAGCTGGCGGCGTTTCTGGACGTGAACTGGATCTGGCTGCGCTATGGAGAGCAAGCGCTGGCAGAGGGGGGCGCATCAAGCGCCGTGGACATTCCCATGACGGATACGCGCCGCCGCTATATGGCCGACATCATGGAAAGCGAAGCGCGCATGAAGCTGGCGCAAGAGGGCGCGCGCATCGTTACGTGGGAATGGAACCTGATTACGGACGACGTCAGTTACTCGCCTAACGTCGAAGCCGTATACGGCTGGCGCATCGTCAGCAACGACAATTTCTGGATGCACGTGCACGCCGACGACGTGGCCATGATGCACGCCGTCTACGACGAATCGCTGCGTACCGGCGACGCGCACGAATTCGACTTTCGCGTGATCCAACCGGATGGCGCCCTACGCTGGATTTCCTCACGCGCCACGCCGCTGCGCGACTTTGACGGGCGCATCGTCAAGGTGGTCGGCATCAGCATGGACAACACCGCGCGCAAGCTGGCCGAGCAATCCCTGCGCGACCAGCAGGCGCGCTTCGAAGCGGTGTTTGAGCTGACGTCGCAAGGCATGGCGCTGCTGGACGCCGACTTGCGTTGCGAATCCGTCAATGGCGCGCTGGCGCGGATGCTGGGGGCCGACCCGAAAGCGCTGCTGGGCGATGGCCTGGTCGGGC
The DNA here is from genome assembly GCF_053543755.1 of Achromobacter semiaridum. NCBI lineage: Bacteria > Pseudomonadati > Pseudomonadota > Betaproteobacteria > Burkholderiales > Alcaligenaceae > Achromobacter > Achromobacter semiaridum. Next base: position 55,714 of record NZ_JBLVOL010000038.1, read on the forward strand.
TGCTGGCCGATGGCGGCGCGCGTCTGAAGAAGATGCTGCGCGGCAGGCCCACCGCCGCGTTCGGCGCAAAGATGCGCGGTAAGGACGGAAGCTGGCTTGCAGTGCAAGTGCGGGCTGTGTTGACGCGCGGCACGGATGCGGGGGCCGCGGCGTACTTTGCGTTGGCGGTCGACGAAGGGTGAGCGCGGGGAAGGCGCTGTCAGCCTGCCCCGCGCAAACGCCGATCATCACCCGCCGCGGCTCTTCACCACCAAATTGCTCACAAATACCTGCACCACTTCGTCCTTCTGATTCAAGGTGGTGGTGCGCGCCTTGACCAGGCCCTGTTCCGGCCGGGTTTTCGACGGCCGCACTTCCAGCACCTCGCTTTCTATCCGCAACTCGTCGTCCGGACGCACCGGCAGCGGCCAGCGCATTTCTTCCACGCCCGCACCGATGATGCCGCCGGCGGGTTTGAAGTCGCTGGCGACCAGTAGTTGCATGGTCAGCGCGGCGGTGTGCCAGCCGCTGGCGGCCAGGCCTTTGAACAGCGTGACGTTGGCCGCGTCTTCATCCAGATGGAACGGCTGCGGATCGAATTCCTTGGCGAAGGCCTTGATGCGTTCGCGCGTGACGCGCACGCGGGCGGTGCCGATGAAGCGTTGTCCGGGGGTCAGGTCTTCCAGGTAGTGCACGGCCATGTTGGTTTGCTCCGTCGGTGGGCGTGGCAGGCGTGAATAAGGAAAGATCAGCGGGGGGATTTTGAAGCCAGGGACGCCAGCAATTCGCTGCGACAGGCTTCGAGGATTTCGTCGGCCAGCGGCGAATCATCAGGGCAGGCCCGCGACAGCGCGACGGCGCCGATCACATGGGCCAGCAAATCGATGCGCTTGGCGCGGGCGCGCCTGGCGTTTGAATCAGGGTCTGCATTCTGGTCTGCATTCTGGTCTGCATTCCGGACTACGTCTTGGGTAGCTTCCAGGCCCGCGCTCCCGCCAGGCCCCGCCTTCGCGTCCAGGTTCGAATCTTGCGGCGCAACGTCGTCCTTGGCCAACGCCGCCAGCATGTTTTCGATGCCGGCGGCGAAGCTGGTCTTGACGTCGTCGGACTGGCGCGCGGCGTCGCCGCACAGGGCAGCCATGGTGCAGCCCGCGCTGCGGCCGTCGCGATGGGCGCGGGATAAGTAGACGTTGACGAATTTGGCGGTGTCCATGTCGCCGGTCATCGCCAGGGATTGCGACAGCCCCGACGCGGCGGTTTCGGCCATCAGGTCGGCCTTGGAGCGGAAGTGCTTGTAGAACCCGCCGTGGGTAAAGCCGGCGGCGGCCATCAGCTCGGCCACGCCCACGCCGTCGTACCCGCGCTCGCGGAAAAGGGTCGATGCGGTCTCGACAATGTGCGCCCGGTTTGCCTGCGCCTGCGCCTTGGTGACCCTCATCTTGTGCCCCTCATTGGTGACTCTCAATTGACGACGCGCCTCTCGCGCGTCTTTCGGTAAATGCCGTGTACAGGTGACAAATATACATTGATGTCGATCATCATCAAAGTGCTTGACGATTTAGATGTTGGTCATCATCATTAACGCCGTTGGCCGCCCAGACCCTGGACCCTGGACCCCGGACCCCGGACCCCGGACCCCGGAACCCAGACCCCCGGCCCGGACCCGCCACGACACGCCCAAGGCCACCGCCTGCGGCGCCGCAACCAACCCCAATTTTGGAAGCCCGACCATGACCGACAACGCTTTGTTCGAACCCTATACCCTGGGATCCTTGACGCTTTCCAACCACATCGTGATGGCGCCGCTGACGCGCAACCGCGCCGAAGCGGGCTTTGTGCCCAGCCGCCATGCCGCGACGTACTACAGCCAGCGCGCCTCGGCGGGTTTGTTGATTGCCGAGGCGACGCAGATCTCGCAGCAAGGGCAGGGGTACCAGGACACGCCGGGGATCTACACGGCCGCGCAGGTCGAAGGCTGGCAGCAAGTGACGCAGGCCGTGCATGCCAAGGGCGGCAAGATTTTCCTTCAGCTGTGGCATGTGGGCCGCGTGTCGCACGTGGACCTGCAAGAGAACGGCGCCGCGCCGGTCGCGCCGTCCGCCATCCGCGCCGAGACCAAGACGTTTGTCAACAATGGCTTTGAGCCGGTGTCGATGCCGCGCGCCTTGGCGCTGGACGAGCTGCCCGGCATCGTCGAGGACTTTCGTCAGGCAGCCGCCAATGCAATCGCGGCGGGTTTCGATGGCGTGGAAATTCACGGCGCCAACGGTTATCTGCTTGAGCAATTCGCCAAGGATGGCGCGAACCATCGCGACGACGCGTACGGCGGTTCGGTGCAGAACCGTGCGCGGCTGTTGCTAGAGGTGACGCAGGCGGTGGCCAACGAGGTGGGCGCCGACCGTACCGGCGTGCGCATTTCGCCGGTGTCGCCGGCCAACGGTATTACTTGCAGCGACCCGCAGGCGCAGTACGACTACATCGCCGACCAGCTCAATGCGTTGGGCGTGGTCTACCTGCACGTGGTGGAGGGCGCGACGGGCGGGCCGCGTGATGTGGCGCCGTTCGACTACGGTTCGCTGCGCAGGCGTTTTACGAACACCTATATTGCCAACAACGGGTATTCGCTGGACCTGGCCGCCACCCAGCTTGCCCAGGGCCATGCCGACCTGTTTGCATTCGGCCGTCCGTTCATCGCCAACCCCGATCTGGTGCAGCGCCTGAAGACGGGCGCTGCGCTGGCGCAGCTGGACCCCGCCACGCTGTATGGCGGCGGCGTGCAAGGCTATATCGACTACCCGGCGCTGGCCGACGCGCGCTGATTGGCGGGCTATCGCCGTTTTCGCGGCGTGTCATCTGCGGACTTACAACGAGAACTGCAAAATGAATTCCTCTACTGTTTTGATTACCGGCGCGTCGTCGGGCATAGGCGCAACCTATGCCGAGCGCTTTGCGCGGCGCGGCCACGATCTGGTGCTGGTGGCGCGCGACCTGACCCGGCTGGAGACGCTGGCTGCGCGCTTGCGGCAGGACCATGGCGTGGCGGTTGACGTGCTGGCGGCCGACCTGACGCGCAATGACGACATTGAAGCCGTCGAGGCCAGGCTGCGCGATGATGCCCGCATCCAGATCCTGATCAACAACGCGGGCGCTGCGCAGACCGGCAACTTTGTGGCGCAGACGCCCCAGGCGGCCGGCCAATTGGTGGCGCTGAACACGACCGCGCCCACGCGGCTGGCCAGCGCCATCGCGCCGCGCCTGGTGCAGGCCGGCACCGGCGCCATCGTGAATGTGGGGTCGGTGGTGGGCTTCATGCCGCAGTTCGGCATGGCGGTGTATGGCGCCACCAAGGCCTATATGTTGTTCTTGTCGCAGGCCTTGCATGAAGAGCTGGCGCCCGCCGGCGTCTACGTGCAGGCGGTGCTGCCCGCCGCCACGCGCACCGAGATCTGGCAACGCGCGGGTATCGATATCAATGCGCTGCCGGAAGTGATGGACGTGGGTGAATTGGTGGATGCGGCGTTGGTCGGATTCGACCGCCGCGAGATGGTGACGATTCCGCCGCTGCATGAGGCGTCGCGCTGGGATGCCCTGGACGGGGCGCGCCAGGCGCTGCTGGGCGATATCAAGATGGCCAGCGCGGCCGCGCGCTATCGGGCAGCGTGAGGTCACGATGGGCGGGCGTCGGTGCCGACATGCCCGCCCATCTTTGCGGTGGTGGGTGCCTAAGCTACGTCTTGGTGCCCAAGCCACGTCTATTGAAGCATCGGTGCGTCCAGTCCGATCGCGCCCTTATTGATCAGCCGTTGCAGATACTGCGTGCCTTCGCGCAACGCCTCGGCTGGGGTTTCCCAGGGCGTGTGCGGGCACGGCATGCACCAATCAACCAGGATGTCGGTGCATCGCACCACCTGCACCAGCGAAATGAAGCCCGCCGGCAATGAGCCCGGCTTGTCCAGTGCGCGCATTGGGATGGCCCGCACGCTTAGAACGTAGCCCCGATACTGCGTGATGACAGAATGCTCCATAACGCCTCCCCCCATGGCGGCTCAAACGTCAATGCGCCCGGCATACACCGGGCGCAACGTTTCAAGCCTGCCGATCAAGTCACGGTGACAGAGATTTTGCGGGGCTGCGCCTCGCGCAGTCGCGGAATCTGCAAGGTCAGCACGCCGTGCTTCAAGTTGGCGGTGATGTTGTCCTTGTCCAGATCGTGGCCCAGTGTGAAGCTGCGGCGGAACAGCGGTTCGCGCAGTTCGTTATGCACCAGCCGCACCTCGGCCGGCACCTGCACCGCGGCTTCGCCTTCGATCAGCAATTCGTTCGACTGCACCTTGATCGACAGCCTGTCCTTGGATACGCCGGGCAGGTCGGCCAAGAGCGTAATGCCGGTGGCGTTTTCGTAGATGTCCACGGCGGGCAGGGTGGCGGGGCGGTTGGTGTCGTTCGAGACCTTGGCCATGGATTCCGTGCTGCTCGTGGCGGCCAGTTGGTTGCGTTCTTCCATGATGATCCTCCTGTGTCGTCGGCCAGTGTTCATTGGATGGAAATCAAACGCGGCTTGGCGGACTCGCGTTTGCCGATCGAAATGCAAAGGCAGCCGTCGGTGTAGCGCGCCTGGATGTTCTCTGGATCGGCGTCGGAAGGCAGTTCCACCACGCGGCTGAATCGGCCGCGCGCGCGTTCGCGTGCATACAGGGTGGTTTGCCCGGAAGGTTCTTCTTCGCGGCGTTCCCCCGAAATGGTCAGCAGGCCTTTTTCCATGGTGACTTCAAGCGCGTCCGGGTCTACGCCGGGCACAAACGCCACGACTTCAATCGAGTCGGCGCACGCGCCTACGTTCACGGGTGGAAAGTCACCGCGTGCCGTGGACCGCAAGTTGGAAGGCGCGGTCGAGGATCGCAGGATTTTGTCCAGCTGTTGCAGGGTGTCCAGGGCGGAACTGATGCCGCTATCGAAAAATGGATAAGTTGCCATGTTCGTCTCCCGATAAGGTCTGGTTCAGACGGGCGTAGGGCTAAGCGGCATAAGGTTTCTAGGTTGCGCTGCCCCGCCATAGCGCAAATGTGGCATCGGGTTTGCGGGTTTCAAGAGATGGTTTGATTGATTTCTTCAATCAAGGCCGTGGAAAAAATTGCGGATTTTTAACGGGGGATGTCGGGCAGCGCCGCCCAGAAAATGATCCCTGAAGCTCAGCCTTCGAACAGCGCCTTGTCTTCGCTGAACACGTGCATCAGATAGTCCACCACGGTCTGGATCGGCGCATCCTTGCGGTCTTGGCGACGCGTAAGCAGCACGATTTCGCGCGGGGGCGGCGGGGCTTCCAGCGTGCAGGGTTGCAGCCCGGGTGTGGTGCGGCCGATGTAATGCGGCAGCAGCGCGACGCCCACGCCCGATTGCGCCGCCACGGCCTGCGCCACTTGGTTGTTGGCGCGAAAAATCATGCGCGCACGCGGAAAGCGCCGGGCCAGCCACGCGGCTTCGGGCAGATACGCGTTGGCTTCGTCAAAGCCCACGAAGACCGGTTCGGCCCCGCCTGCAATGCGCTGGCAAAGCGCGGCGTCGGCATAAAAGCCAAAGGCCATGTGCCCCAGGGTTTTGGCGATGAAGTCGCCGTCCTGAGGGCGGCCCAACCGTACCGCGATGTCGGTGACGTGGCGCTCAAGGCTGACGGATCGCAAATCCGTGGCCAGGTCGATATCGATGCCGGGGTGCCGCAACGGCAGCCGGGCAAGCCGGCCGACAAGAAAGCCCTGCGACAGGGCCGGTGGCGCGTTGATCCGCACCAGCCCCCGCAGCGCACCGTCCGAGCCGCCTCTGCCCAGGGTGTGGACGGCCGCTTCCATATCGCTGGCGGCGGCCAGCGCATGCGTGCCGGCCGGGGTCAGGACGTAGCCTTCGGGCCGACGTTCAACCAGCGTTTCGCCCAGGGTGGCCTCTAGCGAGCGCAGTCGCCGCGAGATCGTCGAATGGTTGGTGGATAACGCCCGCGCGGCGGCGGACAGGCTGCCGTAGCGTCCCAGCGCCAGGAACACGCGGATGTCCTGCCAGTCGGGGTCTGTGCGTTTTTTATCAGCCATTGAGCAAGAATAGCGGATTTTCGAACAGCGCCGATACGCCTAATGTTCCTCTCACGCCAACCACTTTGAGAAGGAAACATCATGAACAACGGGCTGAACAACGCGCTGAACAACGAACGCAAAGTCGCCATCGTCACGGGCGCATCGCAAGGGCTGGGCGAGGGCATCGCCCGCGCATTCCTGGACCGGGGTTATCGCGTGGTGGGAACGTCGCGGTCCATCAAGCCATCGGACGATCCCAACTACCTGACCATTGTTGGGGACATCGGCGACCCCGCCACGGGCAAGGCGGTCGTGGAACAGGCGCTGGACCGCTTCGGGCGCGTGGACACGCTGGTGAACAACGCCGGAATTTTTATCGCCAACGCCTTCACCGCCTATACCGAACAGCAATACCGCGACATGCTGTCCACCAACCTGGCGGGCTTTTTCTATACGACGCAGCACGCCGTTGACGCCATGCTTAAGCAGGGCGGCGGCCACATCGTGCAGATCACCACGACGCTGGTGGATCACGCCAATTCCAATGTGCCGTCCGTGCTGGCGTCGTTGACCAAGGGCGGGCTGGCCGCCGCTACCCGCAGTCTGGCTATCGAATACGCCACCCGGAATATCCGCGTCAACGCCGTGTCGCCCGGCATCATCAAGACGCCGATGCATGCGCCCGAAACGCATCAGGCATTGGCCGGATTGCATCCCATGAAGCGCCTGGGCGACATTGCCGATGTGGCGCAGGCGGTACTGTATCTGGAAGACGCCAGCTTCGTGACCGGTGAAATCCTGCATGTCGACGGCGGCCAGGTGGCCGGCGCCTGACCGTCAACGTCGCCATTGCACCACGCGGAAGGTGGCGTTGGCGTGTGCAAAAGCCCGTCACAACGACCCCGGGCAAAACCCGTTCGAAGGAGAACAACATGCCGTACGTAAATATCAAGGTCACCCGCGAAGGCACCGCGCCCGGCGCAACGGCCACAACGCCTGAACAGAAGCGCGCGCTGATCAAAGGCGTCAGCGATCTGCTGTTTGACGTGCTGGGCAAGCCGCACGCGTCAACCTTCGTGGTGATAGACGAAGTCGACATGGAGAACTGGGGCGTCGGGGGCGTCACCGTGCCGGAGTACCGCGCGCAGCAAGCCAAGGCCGACACGTAGGCGGCGTTGATATATCCGGTGTCCAAGCCGTTTTTGAACCCGCTTTTCAACCCGTTTTTCGGCGCTGATGGAAATGGCCGCGCAAGGGATATCGGCGCTGGATGTTCCGGCCGACAGGGGCGCCGGGCAGCAAGGTCAAACTTGCCGTCCGGCGCCCTTTGTCGTGGGGGGGGGGTCATGCGGGG
>NZ_JBLVOL010000038.1:63125-108297 GCF_053543755.1 Achromobacter semiaridum
GGCCTTTGTCCCGGGGGGGGGGCTTATCTATCCGGCCTCAGCCTTGGCTATTCAGCCTCAGCCTGCTATTCGGCCTCAGCCTGCTATTCGGCCTCAGCCTGCTATTTGGCCTCAGCCTTGGCGGCCCATGATGCTCAGCGCTACGGCTTCGGCAATCTTGATGCCGTCCACGCCCGCCGACAAGATTCCGCCCGCATAACCGGCGCCTTCGCCGGCCGGGAACAATCCCCGGGTATTCAGGCTTTGCAGCGTGTCGTTGTCGCGCTTGATGCGCACGGGCGACGACGTGCGCGTTTCCACGCCGGTCAGCACGGCGTCGTGCATGCCGAAGCCCTTGATGGTCTTGTCGAACGCGGGCAGCGCTTCGCGAATGGCCGTGATGGCAAAGTCGGGCAGCGCTGTGGCCAGGTCGGTCAGGTGCACGCCGGGCGTGTACGACGGCAGCACGGACCCGAATTCCGTGGACGCCTTGCCCGCGATGAAGTCGCCCACCAACTGGCCGGGCGCGCTGTACGTTTCGCCGCCCAGCACAAAGGCCTGCGATTCCCACTTGCGCTGGAAGTCCACGCCGGCCAGCACGTGTTCCGGGTAGTCTTCTTCGGGCGAAATCCCGACCACGATGCCGGCGTTGGCATTGCGTTCGTTGCGCGAATACTGGCTCATGCCGTTGGTCACGACGCGGTTCGGCTCCGACGTGGCGGCCACCACCGTGCCGCCCGGGCACATGCAAAAGCTATAGACCGACCGCCCGTTGCTGGCGTGATGCACCAGCTTGTAGTCGGCCGCGCCCAGGATGGGGTGGCCGGCGCTGGGGCCAAAGCGCGCCTTATCGATCAGCGACTGCGGGTGTTCGATACGGAAGCCGATCGAAAACGGCTTGGCTTCCATGAACACGCCTTGCTCGTGCAGCATCTGGAACGTGTCGCGCGCGCTGTGGCCGATGGCCAGCACCACGTGGTCGGCTTCGATGTGCTCGCCACTGGCCAGCGTGACGCCGGTGACCTGGCCGTTTTCGCGATGCAGCGTTTCCACCTTGCTGGAAAAGCGCACTTCGCCACCGAGCTTGGTGATGGTGTCGCGCATGACTTCCACCATGCCCACCAACCGGAACGTGCCGATGTGCGGCTTGCTGACGTACAGGATTTCTTCCGGTGCGCCGGCCAGCACGAATTCCTTCAGGACCTTTTCGCCGTAGTGCTTGGGGTCCTTGATCTGGCTGTACAGCTTGCCGTCCGAAAACGTGCCCGCGCCGCCTTCGCCAAACTGCACGTTGGACTCGGGGTTCAAGATGCGCTTGCGCCACAGGCCCCAGGTGTCCTTGGTGCGTTCCCGCACCGCCTTGCCCCGTTCCAGGATGATGGGCTTGAACCCCATCTGCGCCAGCACCAGGCCGGCGAACAGGCCACAGGGGCCGGTGCCGATGACGATGGGGCGCTTGGTCAGCGTGGCGGGCGCCTGGGCGACGAATTTGTATTCGGTGTCGGGCGTAGGCTTGACGTGGCGGTCGTCATGAAAGCGCGCAAGCAGCGCGGCCTCGTTTTCCACGTCGATATCCAGCGTGTAGGTCAGCAGGATATTGTGCTTTTTGCGCGCGTCGTAACTGCGCAAAAAAATGGTGAAGCCGTGCAGGTCGCTGGCCGGTATGCCCAGTTTCTTGAGAATCGCGGCGGGCAATTCCTCGGGCGTGTGGTTCAACGGCAGCTTGATTTCGGTCAGTCGCAACATGCTTCGGGTCCAGAAGGTGGGCGATCACAACGTCGCCAAACGCGGGATTGTACTGGAGCGATCAGGCGGCGGCGTGGCCGATTCGCCACCAGGGGGAGCCCACCTCCGGGGTCTCTATCGCCACCCGTTCCCCCATGACCGGCGTTGTCAGCGCGACGCCTTTGGCCGCTGCCAGCGCGGCAATGCGTTCAAACGGGTCTTCCCATGCGTGCAGCGCCAGGTCGAACGTGCCGTTGTGGATCGGCAGCAACCAGCGGCCGCGCAGGTCCAGGTGGGCTTGCAGGGTTTCTTCGGGCTGCATGTGTACGAAGGCCCAGCGCTTGTCATAGGCGCCGGTTTCCATCAGCGTCAGGTCGAAGGGGCCGTAGGTGTCGCCGATGGTTTTGAAGCCGTCGAAGTAGCCGCTGTCGCCGCTGAAGAAGACGCGCAGGTCGGCGTCCTGGATGACCCACGAGGCCCACAGGCTGCGGTCTGAGTCGGTCAGGCCGCGTCCCGAAAAGTGTTGGGCCGGTGTGGCGGTCAGGCGCAGGCCGTCGACCTCGGTGGATTGCCACCAGTCCAGTTGCTCGACGCGAGCGGGGTCCACGCCCCAGGCGATGAGCTGGTCGCCGACGCCCAAGGGCGTGATGAAACGGGCGGTCTTGGCGGCCAGCTTGGCGATGGCGGCGCGGTCCAGGTGGTCGTAGTGGTTGTGCGACAGGATCACGCCGGCAATGGGCGGCAGGTCTTCGATGGAAATGGGCGGGGCGTGAAAGCGCGCGGGGCCGGCCCATTGCACGGGCGAGGCGCGCTTGGAAAATACCGGGTCGGTCAGCCAGAAGCGGCCGCGCAGTTTCAAGAGGATGGTGGAGTGACCCAGGCGATACAGGCTGCGGTCGGGCGCGGCTTGCAGGTCGGCCAGGGTGAGGGTGCGCACGGGAATCGTTTGCTCGGGGACCGTGCCACGGGGCTTGGCGAAGAAGAACGTCCACATCAGTTTCACGCCTTGCCAGAAGCCCAGCGAGGGGCGCGGCAGTGGATTGTGGAAACGGCCTGCATGGTGTTGGGGCGACTGCGGATAGCTGGGCTGGGCGGACGGGCAGGAGGTGAGGGCGGTCACGGCTAGAGTTCCAGGCAGGGGAAGGGGCAAGGGCGTTGCGGCTGATACAACATGCATCGCGCAAAAATTACACTGCGCAGTGTTGTTTTGATTTTCTGAAAAGTACACTGGGCGGTGTAAAATTTCGCGTCGCCAATGGGGCGTATTTCGGCCACATACTTCAGCCGCGCACATCGACGCGCACCGCTCGCCCGCGTGCGCCACCCACCTGACAACGAGCCCGCTTCATGCCCAATCCCCCGCTCCGCCTGACCGACCGCAAACGCCAGGCCATCGTGCGCGCGGCGGTGGAAGAGTTTCGGTCAGCCGGATTTGATGCCACTAGCATGGACCGCATCGCCGCCGCGGCGGGGGTCTCCAAGCGGACGGTCTACAACCATTTCCCCAGCAAGGAAACGCTGTTCTCGTTGATTCTTGAAGAGCTATGGGCCAGCAGCGCGGCCAGTGTTGCGCTGGCGTATCGGGCCGACGAGGCGCTGGACCAGCAGTTGCGGCAGTTGCTGATGCAAAAGCTGGACCTGCTGGCGGACCCCAACTTCATCGACCTGGCCCGCGTGGCCATGGCTGAAATCATCCATTCCCCCGAACGCGCCCAGGCCATCGTGTGCCGCATGGGCGAAAAAGAGGGCGGCGAAACGGCCTGGATACGGGCGGCCGTCCAGGATGGGCGGCTAATGGACGTGGACCCCGAGTTCGCCGGCCACCAGTTGCAGGGGCTGGTCAAGAGCTTTGCCTTCTGGCCGCAAGTCACGCTGGGGCAACCGCCATTGAGCGCCACCGAGCGTAAGCGCGTGGCAGATTCGGCGGTGGAGATGTTCCTGGGATGCTACGCGCGGCGCGGGTGACGGGGCGCATAGGGTTGCTGCAATCCGATGGCGCGGCCTTGCGCAAGCGCGTGCCTTACATTATGGTAAGGCACACTTCCAAGGAGCTAGCCAATGCCTTCCGCCACCGTGACTTCCAAGGGCCAGATCACCATTCCGGTCGATGTACGGAACCGTCTGGGCCTGTCGACTGGCGACAGAATCGAGTTTGTTCTAAACGAGGCAAGCGGCCGTTACGAAATGGTGCCGGCAACGTACTCGGTTACGGCGCTCAAAGGCATCATCGCGAAACCACGCAAACCCGTCACGATTGAAGAGATGAACGACGCGATCGCCGAGCAGGGCAAGTCAGCGCGATGATTGGCCTGGATACCAATGTGCTGGTGCGCTACTTCGCGCAGGATGATCCGGTGCAGACGCGGAAAGCAAATGCCCTGATCGAATCTTTGACTGCCGAGCAACCCGGTTTCGTCACCTTGGTGGCTCTGGTCGAAACGGTATGGGTGCTTGGTCGGGCCTACGATGCGCCGCGCTCTTCCATTGTGGTGGTCATCGAAACCCTGCTTCGCACGAAGGAAATTCATGCCGAGGCGGGCGAGACGGTATGGAAGGCAGTGCGTTTGTACGCCGCCTCCACAGCGGATTTTGCAGATTGTCTGATCGAGCGCACCGGACACGAGGCGCTGTGTGAATACACGGCGACCTTTGACGTGAAGGCGGCAAAAGCCACCGGCATGCGCCTGATCAAATAGTCCGTGCGGGATGCATTGGCGGACGCAAAGCACTCGTGTCGTGTCGCGCGACGGCAATCGCCCTAAAACACATTCAACGCCCGCGCCACCCAAAGCGCCAAGCCCACGGCGATGCCGATTAAAAGCGCGCGCCGCAGGCCGCCGCTTTTGGGCACGGCGCCGGGGGACGCGGCGGGGTCCATCTCGACGCGCGCGCCCTGCGCGGCGGCAGTGCTTGGGGGCCTGCCGGTTTCAGCGGCGTCCGGCGCGTCAGCCACCGGCGCAGACGTTGCCGCTATCGCACCCGCGCCATCACCGTCCGTCTCAATCGTGAACACAGGTTTGCCAGTGCGGGCAGCGTGATCACCGGACATATCTTCAATCTGCACCCCGGCGTTTTTCAGCATGTCCCACAGGCCTTTCATGCCTTCGCCGTCGCGCAGCGCCTCGATGCGTTCGCGCAGGGCGCGCGGAACCTCGTCAAGGCTGTCGTAGTGGCGGCCGTTGACGGTGACGGCGCCGTTGTCGATATCAACCTTGAACGCTTCGCCGTTTTCCGTGCCGGCGTAGCTCCATTTTTCTTGGACGTTCACGGTGCCCGGCCCACCGCCCAATAGTTCTTCGATGCTTGCCTGCTGTTCGGGCGTCAAGTTCGTTGTGGAACTCCAGCTGCGTGTTGTCGTCGAACTTTTCCAGATCTTCGTCTTGTCGTTCATGCCTGCCATCCGTGGTGTTCCAACCGCGAAATATACAGAATCCGTTCACCCGGCTGTCAGAAAAGCCCGCTTTTGCGGGCTTCTTACTTTGTCCTTAAAGCAAAAGACTTTTCCATGTCAAGAATTTCGGTCTGATCCGCTCAGATGGGCAGATCAGATGCGTGAATCAGCGCATAATGCAACACCTTCTCTTACGTCCCTAATGAAGAGAAGGATCAGCTTGTTTCTGTAAGTACAGAGCGTGTTGTCACTAGCTCGGCAGTTCGTGTTTCCAGGGTTCATGTTCGGTAGCGCGCTAGGACAACTTGGAAAATTCACGGAGATGTCTATGACAGATGATGCAAAGCCGCGTCGTCGGTTTCTTCAGGCGTTGGCTATCGTGCCGGCGTCGACATTGGCGGTTGGTGCACTGACCACCGGCTGTACCAACGCTGCGGACACCAAGACCGCCGCGCCCGCCAAGCCCTACGAGCCCACCTATTTCACCAAGCCCGAATGGGACTTCATCGTTGCCGCGGTGGATCACCTGATCCCCGCCGACCAATACGGTCCCGGCGCGATCGAAGCGGGTGTGCCCGAATTCATCGACCGTCAGATGGAAACGCCGTTCGGCCACGGCAAGCTCTGGTACATGCAGGGCCCGTTCCACACCGACCAGGTGCCTGAACTGGGCTACCAACTGAATCAAAACCCGCGCGAGGTCTATCGCCACGGCATCGAAGCCTGCAATGCCTGGTGCGTGAAAACGCACGGCAAGGTGTATGCCGAACTGGACAGGGCCTTGCAGGAACAGATCCTGAAAGACCTGCAAGGCAACAAGATCAAGCTGGAAGCCGTTCCCGCTTCGACCTTCTTCAGCTTCCTGCTTTCCAACACCAAAGAAGGCTTCTTTGCCGACCCGATCTACGGCGGCAACAAGAACATGGTGGGCTGGAAGATGGTGGGCTTTCCCGGCGCGCGCGCCGACTACATGGACTGGGCTGACCAGCCCAACGTCAAGTATCCCTATGGCCCCGTGTCGATCTCTGGGGAAAAGGGTTAATCAATCATGGCAATCAAGAAAGACAAAGTTGATGCGGTCCTGGTCGGGTTCGGCTGGACCGGCGCAATCCTGGGCCAGGAGCTGACCGAAGCCGGCCTGCACGTGCTGGCGCTGGAACGCGGCGGCATGCAGGACACCCCCAAGGACGCCGAATACCCCAAGGTGATCGACGAGCTTGCCTATTCGGTGCGCGGCAAGTTGTTCCAGGACCTGTCGAAAGAAACCGTGACCATCCGCCACGGCGTGGACGACGTGGCCGTGCCGTATCGGCAGAACGGTTCGTTCCTGCTGGGCACGGGTGTGGGCGGCGCGGGCTTTCACTGGAACGGCATGCACTACCGCGTGCTGCCCGAAGAACTGGAACTGCGCACGCGCTACGAAACGCGCTACGGCAAGAACTTCATCCCGGAAGGCATGACCATCCAGGACTTCGGCGTGACCTACGACGAACTGGAACCGTACTTCTCCAAGTTCGAATACGTATGCGGCACGTCGGGCAAGGCCGGCAACCTGAACGGCAAGATCGTGGAAGGCGGCAACCCGCTGGAAGGCAAGCGCAGCAAGGAATTCCCGCTGCCCCCGCTGACCACCACCTACGGCGCGCAGCTGTTTGAAAAGGCCGCGCGTGAAGTGGGCTTCAACCCGTATCCCGCGCCCGCTGCCAACGCGTCCGGCCCGTACACCAACCCGTACGGCGTGCGCCTGGGCCCCTGTAATTTTTGCGGCTTCTGCGAAAACTACGGCTGCTACATGTATTCCAAGGCATCGCCGCAGACAACGATTCTGCCGGTGCTGCTGAAGAAGCCGAACTTTGAATTGCGCACGCATTCGCAAGTCATCAAGGTGAACCTGGATTCGACCGGCAAAAAGGCCATTGGCGTGACGTATATCGACGCCCAGGGCCGTGAAGTCGACCAGCCGGCCGACCTGGTGATCCTGTCCGCCTACCAGATGCACAACGTGCGTTTGCTGCTGCTGTCAGGCATCGGCAAGCCGTATGACCCCAAGACCAACGAAGGCGTGGTGGGCAAGAACTACGCTTACCAGATGAACGGCGCGGTCAACGTGCTGTTGCCCAAGGGCACGCAGCTGAACCCCTTCGTGGGCACGGGCGCGGGCGGCGTCGGCATGGACGACCTGAACGGCGACCAATTCGATCACGGCCCGCTGGGCTTTGTGGGCGGCGCCAGCATCCGCCACGTGCGTTACGGCGGCCGTCCGATCAAGCAGACGCCCACCACGCCGGGCACGCCGTCGTGGGGCACCGCCTGGAAAGCCGGTGTGCAGGACGCGTACCAGCGCTACATGACGATTGGCATCTCGGGCTCGGTGATGTCGTACCGCGACGCCTATCTGTCGCTGGACCCGACCTACAAGGACGCCTTCGGCCAACCGCTGCTGCGCATGACGTTCGACTGGCACGACAACGAATTCGACATGCTGGGCTACATGGGCAAGCGCATGGAAACCGTGGCCAAGGCCATGAACCCGGAAAAGCACTTCGTGGCGGTGCGCAAAAAGGGCGCGCGCTACGACACGCGCGTCTACCAAAGCACGCACAACACGGGCGGCGCGATCATGGGCTCGAACCCCAAGGAAAGCGTGGTCAACAAGTACCTGCAAAGCTGGGATGTGCCGAACGTCTTCGTGATGGGCGCCTGCGTGTTCCCGCAGAACATGGGCTACAACCCGACCGGGTTGGTGGGCGCCTTGGCCTATTGGGCCGCGCAGGCGATCCGCGATCAGTACTTGAAGAACCCCGGCCCGCTGGTCCAGGCATAAGGAGACGGAACAATGTTCAAGCAAACCATTGTTGCGGCCTTCTCGGCCCTGGTCGCCAGCGCCGCTTTCGCGGCGGACGGCACGCCGGCCTCGAACGACGCGCAGATGATCAAGCAGGGTGAATACCTGTCGCGCGCCGGCGATTGCATCGCCTGCCACACGGCCGGGGGCGGCAAGCCCTTTGCCGGCGGCCTGGGCATCGAATCGCCACTTGGCACGATCTATTCGACCAACATCACCCCCGACAAAGAAACGGGTATCGGCAACTACACGTTGGAGGACTTCGACCAGGCCGTGCGCCACGGCAAGGCCAAGGACGGGCATTCGCTGTATCCGGCCATGCCTTACACCGCGTACGCCAAAGTCACCCCCGAGGACGTGAAGGCGCTGTACGCGTACTTCATGCATGGGGTCGAGCCGGTCAAGCAGGAAAACAAGGACACGGATATCTCGTGGCCCATGTCGATGCGCTGGCCGCTGACGGTGTGGCGCTGGATGTTTGCGCCGGACGTGGTGAACGGCCCGGCTGCCAGCGACCTGAAGGGCGCCGACCGCGCGGCACTGCTGCGCGGCCAGTACCTGGTCGAAGGCCTGGGCCATTGCAGCACCTGCCACACCCCGCGCGGCTTTGCCTTGCAGGAAAAGGCGCTGAGCGATGCGGACGGTTCTGCCTTTTTGTCGGGCGGCGTGGTCGAAGGCTGGCTGGCCAAGAACCTGCGCGGCGACATGGTCGACGGCCTGGGCAGCTGGACCAAGGAAGACATCGCCGTCTTCCTGAAGTCCGGGCGCAACGGCCATTCGGCCGCGTTCGGAGGCATGGCGCAGGTGGTGCAGGACAGCACGCAACACCTGACCGATGACGATTTGAACGCCATCGCCGTGTACCTGAAGAGCTTGCCGCCGGTGAACAAGGACGCCGCCACCAAGCCCCTGGCCTATGACGAGACCGTGGCGCAAGCGCTGCGTACCGGCAAGGACAAGGGCGACGGCGCCATGGCCTTCCTGAACAACTGCGCCGCCTGCCATCGCAGCACCGGCAAGGGCTACACGGAAACGTTCCCGCAGTTGGCGCTGAGCTCGACGGTGAATTCGGCGGACCCCACGTCGCTGATCCACATCGTGCTCAAGGGCGCGCAGATGCCGGGCACGACGGCGGCCCCGACCGCCTACGCCATGCCCGGCTTTGACTGGCGCATGACCGACAAGGAAGTGGCCGACGTGGTGACCTTTGTGCGCTCCAGCTGGGGCAACAAGGGCGCGGCGGTCAGCGCCGCCGACGTGGCCAAGGTCCGCAAGGACGTCGGCGCGGCAGCGCAGCCGGCGCGTTAAGGCAGTGTGGAAGTGGCCGCTTTTCGAGGCGGCCATTGACAACATTGCGCGCCAGGCGCAATGTTGTGCCCATGCGCCTAACCCTGAACGCGTTCGCCGTGATTATTAGCCGCCTTGTCACCAAGGTGGGTTAGCGCGCATCGGTACAACGCCACACAAACCCGCCAACCGGCGGGTTTTTTGTTGGCTCGCCAGGCATAGATTCCCCAGGAGAGCCTTGCATGACGCCGCCGTCCCCGACCCAGACCCCCGCCCAAATTCGAACCCAGGCCCAAGGCCAAGCTCAAACCGAAGCTCAGGCCCGAAGCCCGTCCTTCACGCCTGCCACCCTGCATTTTCTGTGCGGCAAGATTGCCGCCGGCAAGTCCACCCTGGCCGCGCAGCTTGCCGCGCAACCCCATACGGTGCTGATCAGCGAAGATGCGTGGCTGGCGGCTTTGTATCCCGGCGAGATCCTGGGCATCGCGGATTACGCCCGCTGCGCGGATAGGCTGCGCAACGCCATGGGTAGCCATGTGGCGGCTTTGGTGGGGGCAGGGGTGTCCGTGGTGCTGGACTTTCCGGCCAATACGCTGGCGGGCCGGCAATGGCTGCTGGACGTGGCGCGGCAAGCGGGCTGCCCGCATCAGTTGCACTACTTGCGCGCGTCGGATGCGCTGTGCAAAGCGCGGTTGCGCGCGCGCAACGCGTCCGGTACGCATGCATTTTCCACATCGGATGCGCAGTACGACGCCATCACCGCCTATTTTGTCGAGCCCGATCCGCGGGAAGGGCTGACCATCGTGACACACGCGCAAGGCTGAGACCCGTCGCAAGAATGTCCCGGTACAACGCCGGGCCGCCTGCTATGATTACTGGATAAAACCCCAGCTATCCGGCCCGGCCGATGTTTCCTCCGCACCGTTACTACTATCTGCACAATTTTCAGCGCGCCCTGGCGTGGGTCGGCGACCGCTATGCCGACCTGCTGGACGCCGCCGAGCGCCGCTTCCTGGCGGACTTCCAAGCCTTGCCGCAAGCCTCGCAGGCGTTGATGGTGCGCATGCTGATGCGCCGTGGGCCGTGGTTTCGGGCCAGCCGGCTGGTTTACGAGGAAATCGGCAACGCGGTCGACGCCGCCGGGCCGCTTGCGGCGCTGGGTTGGCTGGATGCCCGGGCGCCGATGACGCTGGATGAATTGTTCGACCTGCATACCAAGCCTGAGCTTTGCCGGCTGTTTTTCGGCGCAAGTTCGGGCGCAAGTTCGGGCTCAAACTCGGGCTCAAAATCGGGCTCAAACTCGGGCTCAAATTCGGGCGCAAATCCGGGCTCAAATCCGGGCTCAAATCCGGCATCAAATTGCGGCCCAAGCACAGGCCCGGATCACTTCGCCAGCCTCAAACCCACCGCGCGCAAAGCCGATCTGCTGATCGCGCTGCGTGCCGTGCACGACGCGCCCCGGCCTTATGCCGAATGGAACCCCGTTGCGCAAGAACCCGTCTGGCGCGTCATGGTCGGCGACTTGTGCGAACGCTTGCGCCTGATGTTCTTCGGCAATCTGCACCAGGACTGGTCGGAATTCGTGTTGGCTGACCTGGGCGTCTTCCAGTATGAAACCGTACCGTTTGATGCCTCGTCCCGCGCGTTCCAGACGCGGGCGGACGTAGACGCTTATCTGGCGTTGCACGCCTGCCGGACGGCATTGGAAGAAGGCGCGAACATGCCCGACCTGCTGGCCCGAGTACACGGCTGTGTCAGCCAAAACCCCTGGCTGGAAAAGCGCCGCGCCAAGGTGCTGCTGCGCATCGGGCAGGCATGTGAACGGGCCCGCGACTGGCCCACTGCGCAAGCCGCCTATGAGCAATGCGCGTACCCCGGCGCGCGCCACCGCCGCATCCGCGTGCACGAGCGCATGGCCCGGTATGACAAAGCGCTGACCCTGGCGCTGCAAGCGCGCGACGCACCCGAAAGCGAAGAAGAAAGCCAGCGCGTGGCGCGCATGTTGCCGCGGCTGTATCGCGCGGTGGGGCAGGGCCGGCCGACCCGCCCGCCCGTTCACCCCGTGCCGCGCACCGATCTCACGCTGCAACGGCCGCCCACGCCGGCGTCGGTTGAATTCATCACGCGCGATCACCTGCATCAAGACGACGCGCCCGTGCACTACGTGGAAAACGCGCTGCTTAATTCCCTGTTCGGCCTGCTGTGCTGGCCCGCCGTGTTCGCGCCGTTGCCGGGTGCGTTCTTTCATCCGTTCCAACGCGGCCCGGCCGACCTGGACGCGCCTGATTTTTACCAGCGCCGCCAAGACCTGTTCGCCGACTGCCTGGCGCAACTGGACACGCCCGAATATCGCGACGTGATCTTGCAGCGCTACGCCGATAAAGCCGGTGTGCAATCGCCGTTTGTGTTCTGGGGCGCCTTGTCCGAAACCTTGCTGACGCTGGCGCTGGATTGCCTGCCCGCCGCGCACCTGAAACTGGTTTTCACGCGCCTGCTGCGCGACGTCAAGACCAACCGTTCCGGTTTGCCGGACCTGATTCGTTTCTGGCCCGCCCAGCGCCGCTATGAACTGATTGAAGTGAAAGGCCCGGGCGACAAGCTGCAAGACAACCAGATCCGGTGGTTGCAGTACTGCGTGTCGCACGGCATGCCGGTGCGCGTGTGCCACGTCAGCTGGCAGGAGGGCGCAGCATGAGCTATGCCGTGGCGGTGCGCGCGCTGTGCGAATTCACGGCGCGGGCCGGTGACCTGGACTTGCGCTTTACCCCCGCGCCGACCGGCCTGGAGGGCATGGCGGGGCACGCGGTTGTGACGGGGCGGCGCGGCCCGCGGTACGAAACCGAGGTCTCGTTGTCGGGCCGGCACGAGGGCCTGCTGGTGCGGGGGCGCGCCGATGGCTTTGACCCCGTCTTGAACCAGCTTGAAGAGGTCAAGACGTATCGCGGCCAGTTGGACAGCGTGCGCGACAACCACCGCGCCGTGCATTGGGCGCAGGCGCGGGTCTATGGGCATCTGCTGTGTGAATCGCGCGGGCTGGAGCAGGTGCGCGTGGCGCTGGTGTACTTCAACGTGGTCACCGAAGAAGAAACGGTGCTGACAGAAACGCATGACGCAGCAAAGCTGCGCGCGTTCTTCCAGGAACAATGCAAGCGTTTCCTGGCCTGGGCCAAGACTGAACTGGCGCATCGGCAGGCGCGCGACGCAGCACTGGAAAAACTGGCGTTTCCGCATGGCGAATTCCGTGCCGGGCAGCGCGAGCTGGCCGTGGCCGTGTACCGCACCGCGCGCGACGGCCGCTGCCTGATGGCGCAGGCGCCCACCGGTATCGGCAAGACGCTGGGCACGATTTTCCCGCTGCTCAAAGCCAGCCCCGGCGCGGGCCTGGACAAGATTTTTTTCCTGGCGGCCAAGGGCTCGGGCAGGGCGCTGGCCGTTCAAGCGCTGGACACCGTCAACGCGCAACCCGCCGCGCCCGGCCTGCGCGTGCTGGACCTGCAAGCGCGCGACAAGACCTGCGAGCATCCGGATTTGGCCTGCCACGGGGATTCCTGCCCCTTGGCGCAGGGCTTCTACGACCGCCTGCCACAAGCCCGCGCGGCGGCGGTGCAGCACGCACGGCTGGATGCGCCCACGGTGCGTGCCGTTGCCCGGGAACACCACGTTTGCCCGTATTACCTGTCGCAAGAGCTGATTCGCTGGAGCGATGTGGTGGTGGGCGACTACAACTATTACTACGACGCGTCGGCCATGCTGTACGCCATGACGCAGGCGTACCAATGGAAAGTGGCGGTGCTGGTGGACGAGGCGCACAACCTGGTGGACCGGGCGCGTCGCATGTACACGGGCGAGCTGGACCAAGCCTCGTTGTCGGCGGCGCGCTATGCCGCGCCCAAAGAACTGAAAAAGCCGCTGGATGGCTTGCAGCGGTCGTGGAACGCGCTGAACAAAAAGCAGACGGAACGCTATCAGGCGTACGACGCGGTGGCGGCCGGTGTGCTGTCGGCCGTGCAGAAAGCGGTGGGCGCCATCATGGAATACATGGCGCAAACGCCCTTGCCGCAAGACGACCCCGTGTTGAGCTTCTACTTTCAGGCGCTGCAATTCATGCGTCTGGCGGAACAATTTGGCTCGCACGCCTTGTTCGACGTGACGCTGTCTGACGTGGGAGTGGCCAGCGCCAAGACCCGGCCATCCACCCTGTGCGTGCGCAACGTGATACCCGCCCCGTACCTGGCGGCGCGCTACGCGGCGGCGCACGCTACCGTGCTATTTTCCGGCACGCTAAGCCCGCAGCAGTTCTATCGCGACACGCTGGGCTTGCCGCGCGATACGCCGTGGATCGACGTGGCCGCGCCGTTCCAGGCCGAGCAGTTGGCGGTGCGCGTGGTGGGCAATGTGTCCACCCGCTATCGCGACCGCGAGCGCTCGCTGGCGCCCATCGTTGACCTGATAGCCACCCAGTACGCCGAGCGGCCGGGCAATTACCTGGGGTTTCTCAGCAGCTTTGATTACCTGCGCCAGGTGTCCGACCTGATGCGCGAGCGCCATCCCGCCGTGCCGATCTGGTTGCAGACGCCCGGCATGGACGAAGCGGGCCGGGCGGCATTTCTGGCGCGCTTTACCGAAACGGGGCAGGGCGTGGGTTTTGCGGTGCTGGGCGGCGCGTTCTCGGAAGGGGTGGACCTGCCCGGCAAGCGTCTGATCGGCGCGTTCATCGCCACGCTGGGCTTGCCGCAGGTCAACCCCGTGAATGAAAACATGAAGCGGGCAATGGACCAGCGCTACGGCGAGGAAAACGGCTACGACTACACCTACCTGTACCCCGGGATGCAAAAGGTGGTGCAGGCGGCCGGGCGCGTCATCCGTACGGAAAACGATGTGGGCACGGTGCACCTGATCGACGACCGCTACCGCCGCGCCAAGGTGCGCGGCCTGCTGCCTAGCTGGTGGCGGGTGGACTGAGCCGCGCGGCAACCGGGTCGCGACGGCCCAACAGCAATGTGACGGCCAGCGCGGTCAGCACGGCGATGGCGGCCAGGGCATGCAAGACGTGGCGAAAGGCGTAGTCGTAGGCGCGGTGCAGCAGCGGCATGGCATCGGTCACGGATGCCGGCAGCCGCGCCGCCGCGGCGTCCAGCTGCCCCAGCGCCGCGCGGTTGGCGGCCGCCACCAAGCCTTGCGCGTCAGGCATCGCCGCCGTCAACTGCGTCTGGATCAGCAACGCCAGCAGCGCGCTGACCACGGCGATGGCCACGCCGTCCGCCGACACGCGCACCGTATTAAAAATGCCGGTTGCCATGCCGACGTTGCGGGCGTCGACCACGCTGACCGCCATTGCGTCCATCAAGCCCCACGGCAAACCGATGCCGCACCCGATCAGCAGCATCGGCATCCAAAGCGCCGCCGTGCCCGCGTCCAGGATGCCGGCCAGCCACACCAGGCCAGCCGCCACCGCCAACAGCCCCATGGCCGACAGCACGCCGGGCCGAAACCAGCGGGTCAGCAACGCGGCCACGAAGGGCACGACCAGCAAAGGCGCGGCCAGGCCGATCATCAGTTGCCCCGCTTGCAGCGCGCTATGGCCATCGATGCCGATGAAGCGGCCAGGCAGCAGCGCGACCAGCACAATGAACAAAAACGCCGGGGAAGCCGCCAGCACCTGCACGCCGACAAAGCGGGCGCTGCGGAACAGGCGCAAGTCCAGCATGGGCCGAGCCACCCGGCGTTCAATGCGCACGAAGGCCACGGCCAACAGCACGGACGCCAGCAGTGCGGCCAGGACGTGCTTGTCCGTCCAGCCCGCTTCGGGCGCCAGCAGGATGCCGTAGGTGAACAGCCCCAGCGCGCCGGTAAAACTGATGGCGCCCGGCCAGTCCAGCCGGCCTTGCACTGCGCGGGCCGTGGGGCGCACGCTGACGGCGACCATGGCGGCGCCCAACACGCCCACCGCACCGGTAGCCAGGAACACCCACTGCCAGCCGGCCGCGTCCCCCATCCAGCCGGCAGCCAGTGGCCCGAACGACAGGCCCACGCCAAACGTGGTGCCCAGCAGGCTGAACGCGCGGGTGCGCGCTACGCCGTGGAAAAGCGGCGCCAGCGACGACATGGCGGCGGCGAAGGCGGCCGCGCCACCCACGCCCTGCATCAGCCGCAACAGGTTGATCCAGCCCGTCGTCGGCACGAACGCGATGGCGAAGGTCGTGACGCAAAAGCCCGCCAGGCCCAGCAGCCAGACGCGGCGCGGCCCGTACAAATCGGTCAGACTGCCCGCCACCATGATGACGCTGCCATAGGCCAGGATGTAGCCGTTCAAGATCCAATTCAGTTGCACGGGCGTGCCGCCCAGGTCGTGGCTGATGGACGGCAGCACGACGGCGGGGCCGGTAAAGCACAGTGGAATCAACAACGCGGTCAGGCAGGCCGACAGCAATTGCAGCCACCGGTGGCGGGGGGCGGAATGATCGTGGGTGGGCATGGGACGCGCCAGGGAAATCGAAAGGACGGCCAGCTTAGGGCGCGACGCACCAAAGAAAAATAGGCTAGGATTCCCGACATTCCGGACATTCATGTCCGTATTGGAGGGCGTGGAATGGATAGCCTGAGCGGCATAGGGGTGTTTGTGCTGGTGGCGCAGGCGGGCAGCTTTGCCGAGGCGGGGCGCGCGCTGGGGGTGTCGCCCTCGGCGGTGGGCAAGAGCATCGCGCGGATGGAAGCGCGCTTGAAGGTGCGGCTGTTTCATCGCAGCACCCGGCAGCTGGCGCTGACGCCGGAAGGCGAGAAATTCCTGGATCGTTGCCGCCGTATCCTGGCCGAGGTCGAAGCGGCGGAGCTGGAGCTTTCCGCCGCCTCGCACGCCCCGCAAGGCAAGCTGCGAGTGAGCCTGCCGCGTTACAGCGGTTTGTTCGATATCAGCATCGCCAGCTTCATGCGGCAGTATCCCGATGTCGAACTGGACCTGGACTTTACCGACCGCATGGTCGATGTCATCGGCGAAGGCTACGACGCCGCGGTCCGCACGGGCGAGATGGACGACTCTGGCCTGAAGCGCCGCCGGCTGGGTCCGTTCCGCCGGGTGCTGGCGGCTTCGCCCCACTATCTGCGTCAGCATGGCACGCCCAAACGCGCCGCCGATCTGCTGGGCCACGCCTGCCTGCATTACCGGTATCCCGCCACGGGGCGCCTGGAAAAATGGCCGTTCAAGCTGGGGCCGGATGCGCAGGCGCCCGAGCTGCCGTTGACGCTGGTGTGCAACAGCGTGGAAATGCGGATTGCGCTTGCCGTGGGCGGGCAGGGCATTGCCTGCCTGCCCGACTTCACGATCCGCCGGGAATTGGCGGCGGGGCAACTGCAACTGGTGATGGAAGACCGCACGCGCGGCGGCGGCACGATGTGGGCGTTGTGGCCCGCCAGCCGTCAGGCCTCGCCCAAACTGCGCGTGTTCATTGACCACCTGGCGCAGCATTTGTTTGCGTAGCGGCGCTGGCCGGGGGGCGCCCAGGTTGCGTAGTATGTCGCCTGGGCGCACTGGCCCAGCCAGCCAGTCCGACAACCATCACGATAATCCGGAGACCCCGCATGCCTCTCGCCACGTCGATCGACGCCGTCAGCCTGAACCCCATCGTCGCCATGCCGGCGCATGCCTTGTCGGACGCGATCCGGCGCCGCGAGCTGTCCTGTGTCGAGGTCATGCGCGCCTATCTGACCCATATCGGCCAGGTCAACCCCAAGATCAACGCCATCGTCGCGCGCCGTGATGCCGACGAACTGCTGCGCGAGGCGGCTGAGCGCGATGCGCAACTGGATGCGGGCCAGTGGCTGGGCTGGATGCACGGCATGCCGCAAGCGCCGAAAGACCTGACCGCCGTGCGCGGCATGGTCACGTCGATGGGCTCACTGGTCTACAAGGACCAGGTTACGCAACACGATTCGATCATCGTCGAACGCATGCGGGCCGCGGGCGCCCTCTTTATCGGCCGCACCAACGTGCCGGAATTCGGGCTGGGGTCGCACACCTATAACCCTGTGTATGGCACCACGGGCAACCCCTACAACCCCAGCAAGACGGCGGGCGGCAGCAGCGGCGGCGCGGCGGCGGCGCTGGCCGCGCGCATGCTGCCGGTGGCCGACGGCAGCGACTTTGGCGGGTCGCTGCGCAACCCGGCGGCGTTCTGCAACGTGTACGGCATGCGGCCGTCGGCGGGGCGCGTGCCGTTCGGGCCGTCGCCCGAAGTGTTCTTGAAACAGCTGTCCTACGAAGGCCCCATGGGCCGCACTCCGCGCGATGTGGCGATGCTGCTGTCCGTCCAGGCCGGGCACGACAAGCGCTCGCCCTTGTCATTGCGTGACGACCCGGCGCAGTTCAGCGCTGCGCTGGACGCAGATATGCGCGGCAAGCGGGTGGGCTGGTTGAGCGACTGGAAAGGCTACCTGCCGATGGAGCCCGGCATTCTTGACGTTTGCGCGCAGGGCCTGGCCACGCTGGACACCGTGGGCTGCGACGTGGTCGATTACGACGTGCCGTTCGCCGGCGACCGGCTGTGGCGAATGTGGCTGACGCATCGGCACCTGATGGTGGGCGGGCAGTTCCGGGCGTTGGTGCAGGATCCGGCCACGCGCAAGCTGGTCAAGCCCGCGCTGATCTGGGAAGTGGAGGGCCTGGACGGCATCAGCGGGCTGGACGTCTATCAGGCCACGCAAGAGCGCAGCGCGTGGTACCAGACGGTGCTGCGCATGTTCGAGGAGGTGGACTTCCTGGCGGTCCCGTCGGCGCAGGTGTTTCCGTTTGACACCACGCTGGACTGGCCTAAGCACATCGCCGGGCGCCCCATGGATACCTATCACCGCTGGATGGAAACCGTTACGCCGTGGACGCTGGCCGGCTGCCCGGTGATCAGCGTGCCGGTGGGCTTCAACCCCGACGGCCTGCCGATGGGCATGCAACTGATCGGGCCGCCCCAAGCGGACCTGGACGTGCTGCGTCTGGCCCAGGCGTACGACCAGGCCTGCGACTGGGTCGCGGCGTATCCGCCCGCGGCGCTGTGGTCCGCGTCGGCGTAGCGTCGGCAGCGGCCTGAGCGTTCCGGGCTGCCTGCGCGATCCTGGCTGCCTGAGCGTTCCGGGTGGCCAAGTGTTCCGCATCGCCAGAGCGGCCCGCGCCGCGTCCCCCTGCGCGCTACGCATCCTCGTCCAGAAAATACAAGCTTTGTAAGTGATCTTTGCTTTTTTCTGACGAATGCGCCATTTTTACGGGGATTTCCCTAGTTTTTCATGGCTGGGTGGTCCGGGCTTTGCAATAATCAGCCAAATTCCCCACATCCTGTCATGGGTTCAGGGGCGGGCGTTGTCGTGTGGCACCACCACAAAGGTCTTCCAGTATGAATAATCTGACTCTTCGCCAGCGCATTTTGGCCAGCTTCATGGTCATCCTGGCCATCATGGCCTTGATGGTGGTGGTGGATTACCGCCGCCTGCTGCATATCGAAGACGAAGTGGTGATGATCAACACCGACGCCGTGCCGGGCATTTACTACAGCACGTCGATCCGGGCGTCGTGGTTTGCAAGCTTTGTCGTGGTGCAGGACGCTTTCAATAGCGACACCGAGCAGGAACGCCGCGCCACGCTGGAAACGCTGCCCAAGAGCGATCAGCAACTGCAAGAGAACGTCGATTTCTACCGCCGCACGATTGCGCGCGAGGACGATCGCGCCATGTTCGCGGAATTTGAAAAGGATCTACAGGATTACAAGCGCATCCGCGCCGACATCCTGGCCGGGGCGGTGGCCGATCCGGTCGGGGCCCGAATGCGCGTCAAGAACGAACTGCGGCCCGCCTTCTACAAGGGCCGCGACATCCTGGCCAAGATGGTGGCCGAAAACAAAAAGCAGGCCGATGACGCCGCCGTCAGCATCAAGTCCGCCGTGGATTCCGCCGAGGTCGGCATGCTGGTGTCGCTGGCGTTCGCCATTGCGGCAGCAGTGGTGTGCGGCTTCCTGCTGATGCGCGCCATCGCCAACCCCATGCGCGACATCGTCAAGACGCTGGAATCGACCGGGGGCGGTGACCTGACGCGGCGCCTGTCGCTGGCGCGCAAGGACGAATTCAACGCCATCGAAACCGGCTTCAACGGCATGGTCGATGAGCTGACCGGCCTGGTGGGCAAGACGCAGCGCTCGGCCGTGCAGGTCGCCACGTCGGTGACCGAAATCGCCGCCACCTCCAAGCAGCAGCAAGCCACGGCTTCCGAAGTGGCGGCCACCACGACCGAGATCGGCGCAACCTCGCGCGAAATCTCGGCGACCTCGCGCGAATTGGTGCGCACCATGACGGAAGTGTCCAGCGCGGCCGAGCAGACGGCGTCGCTGGCGGGCAGCGGGCAGGTGGGCCTGGCGCGCATGGAAGACACGATGCGCAACGTGGTGGGCGCAGCGGGTTCGGTCAACGCCAAGCTGGCCATCCTGAACGAGAAGGCGGGCAATATCACCCAGGTGGTGACCACGATTACCAAGGTGGCGGACCAGACGAACCTGTTGTCTTTGAACGCGGCGATTGAAGCCGAGAAGGCCGGCGAATACGGCCGTGGGTTTGTGGTGGTGGCGACCGAGATCCGCCGTCTGGCCGACCAGACCGCCGTGGCCACCTACGATATCGAACAGATGGTGCGCGAGATCCAGTCGTCCGTGTCGGCCGGTGTGATGGGCATGGACAAGTTCTCGGAAGAAGTGCGCCGGGGCATGGCCGACATGCAACAGGTGGGCGATCAGCTGTCGCAGATCATCCAGCAGGTGCAGACGCTGGCGCCGCGCGTGCAGATGGTCAACGAAGGCATGCAGGCGCAGGCCACGGGCGCCGAGCAGATCAACCAGGCCTTGCAGCAATTGAGCGACGCGGCCCAGCAAACAGTGGAATCGCTGCGCCAGTCCAGCCTGGCCATTGAAGAACTGACGCTGGTGGCCAACGACCTGCGCAGCGGCGTGTCGCGCTTCAAGGTCTGATGCTTCCATGGCGGAAACTGCTTCCTCGCCCATTGCCAGCGCTGCCGGCGCCGCCAACGCGGCGGCCCGGCGGCTGTATCTGTTGTTCCGCATCGGCGGCGACCGCTATGCGCTGGACGCGGGGGATGTGATCGAGGTGCTGGGTCTGCGCGTCTTCAAGCAAGTGCCGGGCGCCCCGTCCTGGGTGGCCGGCATGCTGCAATGGCGCGGCGCGACGGTGCCGGCCATCGACATGAGCGCGCTGGCGGGCCACGCCGACTCGGCCCGCGTTACCAGTACCCGTCTGGCGATGGTGCGCTACCGGGCCGGCGGGGCGGCGGCCGAGCACGTGCTGGGCCTGATCCTGGAACAGGCCACCGAAACCGTGCATTACGACCCCGCCGCATTTCAGCCGTTTGCGCTGGATAACGCCAATGCGCGCTACCTGGGGCCCGTGCTGAACGACGGGCAGGGCATGGTGCAGGCGGTGGGCGTGAATGAATTGCTGCCGCCGCCCGTGCGCGCGATGCTGTACCCGGCGGACCGGGAGATCACGCCATGATGCTGGTCGACGAATTCAGCGCCTTGCTAAAACGCAAGATGGGGCTGGACAGCGGCTCCATCGGCAAGGCGGCCGTCGAACGCGCGGTGCGCCACCGGATGGGCGCGGCGGGCGTGGCCGACGAACACGATTACCTGACGCGCCTGCACAGCACGCCGGCCGAGATGCAGCAGCTGATCGAAGCCGTGATCGTGCCCGAGACCTGGTTCTTTCGGTATCCGGAATCGCAGACGGCGATGGCCACGCTGGCGCGTGAACGCCTGTTCGCGGCGGGCGCGCCCGACGGTCGGGTGCTGCGCGTGTTGAGCATGCCGTGTTCCAGCGGCGAAGAACCGTATTCCATCGCCATGGCTTTGCTGGACGCCGGCGTGCCCGCTGCGCGTTTCCAGATCGATGCCGTGGACATCAGCGAACGCATGGTCCAGTTTGCGCAACGCGCCGTGTATGGCCGCAACTCGTTTCGCGGCGATGATCTGGCGTATCGCGACCGCCATTTTGCTGAGACGGCCGACGGCCACCAACTGTCCGCGCAGGTGCGGGAACGCGTGTGTTTTCGGCAGGGCAATGTGTTCGACAGCCAACTGCTGCCGGGCACGGCGCCGTATGACTTCGTGTTCTGCCGCAACCTGTTGATCTACTTCGACGGGCCGACACAGGAACGCGCGGTGCAGGTGCTGCGGCGCTTCACGCGCGGCGACGGCGTCATTTTCGTGGGCCCGGCTGAAACCAGCCTGCTGACCGCGCGGCGCCTGCCGTCGGTGGCGATGGCGCGCTCGTTCGCCTTCCGTAATCAGGCCATGCCGCCTCAAGCCGAGATGCCCGCGTCGTCCAGGCCGATCGTGCACGCGTGGACGCCGCCCCGCCGGCCCGTGGCGCAGGTTCCGACTGGACACCTGCCGGTGCCGCATGCGGCGATTCCGCCCGCTTCGGAGGCGTCGCCGGTGCGCTCGCCCGTGGCCGGCCCGACCGGGACGTCCAGGTCGACGTCGGGGGCGACAAACGCCGCTAGCTGGCAGGCATCGCCCGGCGCGGCGACCAGCGCATCGACCAGTACACCCAGCACACCGACCCGCGCATCCCCCAGCGCCGAAACTTCCCTACGCCAGATCGCCACGCTGGCTGACCGGGGCCGCGTGCAAGACGCGCTGGCGCAGTGCCGCGCGCATATCGACATCCACGGCGTCAGCGCTGATGCGCTGCATCTGCTTGGCCTGTTGCAGGATGCGGCCGGCGACTCGCGCGAGGCGCAGGCGTCCTATCGCAAGGCGCTGTACCTGGACCCCACCCATCGCGAGGCGCTGCTGCACCTGGCGGCGCTGATCGCCTCGGCTGGCGATATCGAAGGCGCCCGCCGCCTGCAAGCGCGCGCGGCGCGACAGGAGGCCCGACGTGGTTGAACCCATCGCGCTGCTGTCCGATGTTGACGATTGCTGGAACCGCATCGGCATCCGCGGCGACAAAACCTGCCCGCAATTGCCCGAGCACGTGCATTGCCGCAATTGCCCCGTCTACGCCGCCGCCGCCAAACGCATCCTGGACCGACTGCCGCCGCAGATGGACGCTATTGACGGTGATTCGTCAGACGGCGACCACGACAAGCCCCGTGAAGACGTTCGAATGTCTTCGTTGCTGGTCTTCCGGCTGGGCCGCGAATGGCTGGGCCTGCCGACGCGTGCGCTGGACGAAGTGGCCGGCACGCGAGGCATCCTGGCGCTGCCCCATCGCCGCGATCCGGCGGTGCTGGGCGTGACCAACGTGCGCGGCACCTTGACCGTCTGTGTGTCCCTGGCACGCCTGCTGGGGCTGGACATGGCGCCGGCCCCGCTGGATGTGCGCGAACGCTCGGGCGCCGCGCGCATGTTGATTTTCGGTGGCGCGGGCCGGGCCGTGGTGCTGCCCGTGGACGAGGTTGAAGGGATACACGCCGTCGACCTGGACCGGTTGGAACCGCTGCCGGCGACGGTGCAAGGCGCGGCCCTGAAATATTCGCGCGGCGTGCAGCGTTGCGGCAACCGTAGCGTGGGCGTGCTGGACGAGACCCAATTGATGCAAGCCTTGGAACGGAGTCTGGCGTGAACCCGGACGAAATGCGCGATGCCTCGCTGCTAGAGCTGTTTCAGCTTGAGACCCGCACCCAGGTGCAGGTGCTGAACAACGGCCTGTTGGCGCTGGAACACGACCCTACCTCCGCCGCGCAGCTGGAAGCCTGCATGCGAGCGGCGCATTCGCTGAAAGGGGCGGCCCGTATCGTGGACCTGCACCCCGCCGTGCGCATCGCGCACGCCATGGAAGATTGCCTGGTGGCCGCGCAGGAAGGGCGGCTGCGCTTGCAGGCAGACGATATCGACGCCTTGTTGCTGGGCACTGACCTGTTGCAGCGGGTCGCCACGCCCGGCACGGAACTGGGCGGTGAAATCGATGAACTGGTGGTGCGCCTGAGCAGCGCGCCGAACGCGCCGCCGCCCGTTGCCCCGCGCGCGGCCCGACCCTCGGATTTCCTGCCGCCGATCAAGCGTATCGAAGATGAACCGGCGGCGGCAGCGGCGCCATCTACGACGCCATATACGACGCCGTACGCAGCCCCAAGCCTGGGGCCCTACACGACCCCGAACGCGACGACGATTCAGCCGGCAAGTCCACTCGCAAACCCGCGGGCAAGTCAGCCAGCAAACCCGCCGCCAGGCGCGCCACCGCATGCGCCGCAATCTGCCTCGCCCACATCCCAGCCGTCCGGCCGCCGTAGTTCCGATCAAGGGCTTTCCGAAAGCGAACGGGTCTTGCGCGTCACCGCCGACACGCTGAACAAGCTGCTGGGTCTGTCCAGCGAAACGTTGGTGGAATCGCATTGGGTCGGGCCGTTTGGCGCGTCCATGTTGCGGCTGCGGCGCATGCAGGCGGGCGCCGCGCAAGCGCTGGACGGCGTGCGCAGCGCCCTGGCCGGGCAGCAGCTGGACTCGCGCGCGCAGGCGGCGCTGGATGACGCCCAGCGCATCGTGGACCAATGCCAGCAGGAACTGATTCAGCGCACGAATGAAGTGGATGAATTCGGCTGGCGCATGAGCCATCTGGCGCAGCGCCTGTACGACACCGCGCTGACCTGCCGCATGCGCCCGTTTGCCGACGGCGTGGGCGGCATGGCGCGCATGGTGCGCGACCTGGGCCGTGCGCTGGGCAAGCAGGTGCGCCTGGAAATTGATGGCGACGCCACGCAGGTGGACCGCGACATCCTGGAAAAGCTGGACGCGCCGCTGATGCACCTGCTGCGCAACGCCGTGGACCATGGCATTGAAATGCCGATGGACCGCATGGACGTCGGCAAGCCGCCCGAAGGCTTGATCCGGCTGTCGGCGCGCCATTCGGCCGGCATGCTGGTAATTGAACTGAGCGATGACGGTTCCGGCATTTCGCTGGACCGGCTACGCGTTGAAGTCGTGCAGCGCAAGCTGACCACGGCGGAAACGGCCGCCCGCCTGAGCGAGGCCGAGCTGCTGGAATTCCTGTTTCTGTCCGGCTTCAGCACGCGCGGTGAAGTCACTGAAATTTCGGGGCGCGGCGTCGGGCTGGACGTGGTCCAGACCATGGTGCGCCAGCTGCGCGGCGCTGTGCGTGTGCACCAGACCACCGGGCAGGGCACGCGTTTTGTGCTGGAAATGCCGCTGTCCTTATCGGTGGTGCGCAGCCTGCTGGTCGAGGTGCAGGGCGACATCTACGCGTTTCCGCTTGCCTACGTCAGCCACGCCTTGCAGGTGCGTTCGCAAGAGATCGAACAACTGGAAGGGCACCAGCACTTTCGCTTCATGGACAGGCAGGTGGGCCTGGTGTCCGCGCGGCAGATCCTGCGGGGCGGCGAGCCGGCGCCCTCGGCGGAGTCGATGGCGGTGGTGGTCGTGGGCGATCACGACAAGCGGTACGGCATCGCCGTGGACCGCTACGTCGGCGAGCGCACGCTGGTGGTGCAACCGCTGGACCCCCGGCTGGGCAAGGTGCAGGACGTGATGGCGGGGGCGTTGATGGACGACGGCACGCCGCTGTTGATCCTGGACGTTGAAGACATGCTGCTGTCGGTACAAAAACTGATCGAAGGCGGCCGGCTGACGCGGGTGGACGGTGGTGGCCCCATCGCCCAAGAGCGCCGCCGCAAGCGCGTGCTGGTGGTGGACGATTCCCTGACCGTGCGCGAGCTGGAACGCAAGCTGCTGGTGAACCGGGGCTTCGACGTGGCCGTGGCGGTGGATGGCATGGACGGCTGGAACATGCTGCGCGGCGAGGATTTCGATCTGGTCGTGACCGATGTGGACATGCCGCGCATGGACGGCATCGAGCTGGTGTCCCGCATCAAGGCCGACCCCAAGCTGCAAGGCCTGCCGGTGATGGTGGTGTCGTATAAGGATCGCGAAGAAGACAGGCGGCGCGGGCTGGATGCCGGCGCTGATTACTATCTGGCCAAGGGCAGCTTCCATGATGACGCGCTGTTGGACGCTGTCGAGGACTTGATCGGGAAGGCACTGACGTGAGAATCGGCATCGTCAACGATATGCAGATGGCCGTTGAAACCCTGCGCCGCGCCATCGCGCTGGAACCGGGGCTGGAAGTGGCGTGGGTGGCGTCCAACGGCGAGGAGGCGGTGGCGCAATGCGCGCGCGACCGGCCCGACGTGGTGTTGATGGACCTGATCATGCCCGTCATGGACGGGGTAGAGGCCACGCGCCGCATCATGGCGGAAACGCCGTGCGCCATTGTGGTGGTGACGGTGGACGTGGCCCGCCACACGGCACGGGTGTTTGACGCCATGGGCCACGGCGCGCTGGACGCGGTGGACACGCCCGTGGTCACCGGCGGCGACATGCGCGCCGCCGCCGCACCCTTGCTGCGCAAGATTCGCAACATCGGCTGGTTGATCGGGCGCTATGGCAACCGGCCCACGCTGACGCCCGTGCCCAAATCGGCGGCGCGCGCCGACGCGCAGCGCTTGCTGGTGATCGGCGCGTCGGCGGGCGGGCCGGCCACGCTGGCGCAGCTGCTAAGCGATCTGCCGCTGGATTTTCCGGCCGGCATCGTGCTGGTGCAGCACGTGGACGCTTCGTTCGCGGCGGGCATGGCGGACTGGCTGAACGATCAGGTGTTGCTGCCCGTGCGGCTGGTGCGTGAGGGCGAACGCCCGATGCCCGGCCAGATCCTGCTGGCGGGCACGGACGACCATCTGCATCTGTTGCCCGACGGCACGCTGCGCTACACCCAGGACCCCAAGGAAAGCCTGTACCGGCCTTCCATCGACGTGTTCTTTCACAGCGTGGCCCAGCACTGGCGCGGCACCGCCGTTGGCGTGCTGCTGACCGGCATGGGCCAGGACGGCGCGCGTGGCTTGAAGGCCATGCGTGAGCGGGGCTGCCTGACCATCGCGCAAGACCAGGCTACCAGTGCCGTCTACGGCATGCCCAAGGCGGCCGCCGCCATGCAGGCCGCAGTGGAAATCAAACCATTGAACCTGATCGCCCCGCGCTTGATTCAGGCCCTGGCCTGAGCGCGCAATGCGGTTCAACATCAAGGACTTACCATGCACCCACCTTTAGACAACGCAGCCTCGGCCGACTTGAACGCGCACGCGGCCATGGTGCTGCTGGTGGACGATCAGGTGATGGTCGGGGAAGCGATCCGGCGGGCGCTGGCCACCGAGGGAAACATTGATTTCCACTATTGCTCGGACCCCTACAAGGCGCTGACGGTGGCCATCCAGACGCGGCCCACCGTCATCCTGCAAGATCTGGTGCTGCCGGGCGTGGACGGGCTGAGCCTGGTCAAGGAATACCGCAACCATCCGGTGACGCGCGACATTCCCATCATCGTGCTGTCCACCAAGGAAGACCCCGCCATCAAAAGCGCCGCGTTCTCGGCCGGGGCCAACGATTACCTGGTCAAGCTGCCGGACTCTATCGAACTGGTGGCGCGCATTCGCTATCACTCGCGTTCGTACCTGGCGCTGGTGCAGCGCGACGAGGCCTACCAGGCGCTGCGCCAAAGCCAGCAGCAGCTGCTGGAAAGCAATATGGAGTTGCGCCGCCTGACCAATTCCGACGGGCTGACGGGCTTGGGCAACCGCCGGTATTTTGATGAATACCTGAACGCGGAATGGCAGCGCGCGCGACGCGACCAACGCGAGATCAGCATGCTGATGATCGACGTGGATTACTTCAAGGCCTACAACGACACGTACGGCCACATCGCGGGCGACGAGGCACTGAAGCGGGTGGCCAACACCATCTTCGCCAGCTGCGACCGGTCCACCGACCTGGCCGCGCGCTTTGGCGGAGAAGAATTTGCGCTGGTGCTGCCGGGCTCGCCGGCGGGCAGCGCACGGCTGGCGGCCGAGAAGCTGCGGCGCGCGGTCGAGGCCATGCAGATCCCGCAGAAGAACACGGGCTCGGGCCCCTGGCTGACCGTCAGCATCGGCACGGCCACCGCCATTCCGGTGGCGGACCAACCCTGCACCGACCTGATTCAGGTGGCCGATCGCGGCCTGTACCAAGCCAAGCGCGACGGCCGCAACCGCGTCGTTCCCGGGCAGATGCAAGCGTCCGCCTAGGCGCCGCTACAGGTGAAGTTTGGTTGACGACTTCACTTCATGCATCGACAACGTACTTAGCAATTCCTTCACGCCGGGCAGGGTGCGCAGGCGATTGCGCACAAATTCCGAATAGGCGTCGAAGTCCTGCGCCACGATATGCAGCAGGTAGTCGTGCTGCCCCGTGGTGTTGTGGCACGCCAGCACTTCCGGCATGGCGGCCACGGCGGCTTCAAAGGCATGGCACAGCTTCTCGGTATGGTTTTCCAGCGAGATGCTGACGAAGGCCACCACGCCCATGCCCAGCGCCCGGCGATCCAGAATGGCCTGGTAGCCGCGAATGACCCCCGAGGCCTCCAGCCGCTTCAACCGCTTCCAGCAGGGCGAGGCCGATAGCGACACGCGCTCGGCCAGCTCGGCGTTGCTGAGCCGGCCATCTTCTTGAAGGATTTTCATGATTTTCCAATCGATCGCGTCAAGTTGATGTAACAAGGCAGTGTCTTTCATGGATGGGTATGAATGGGAAACAAAGTTTCTCATTATCGTGGTGTGGCGATAGAAATGGAAAGATTGTTGGCGGCGGCCGCGCTCATACTGCAAGACATCCCGAGGCGGCTGGCGCTATCGTCGCAGCATGCGAAACGCGCCTGCCCGGTCGGCTGGAACCCCGAAGAAAGAGGCACACCATGACGTATTCGACGTATCACAAGAAAGATATCTTTGGCCGCCCGCTGCACGCGGAAACGCAGATGATGTCGTACGGCTACGACCCCTTCCTGTCCGAAGGGGCGGTCAAGCCGCCGGTATTCCTGACGTCCACCTTTGCGTTCCGGTCCGCCGAGGACGGCGCTGCGTTTTTCGACCTGGTGTCGGGCCGCAAGCCCCTGCCGCAGGGCGAATCCGCCGGGCTGGTCTACAGCCGCTTCAACCATCCCAACCTGGAAATCGTGGAAGACCGGCTGGCTTTGCTGGACGGTTCCGAGGCGGCGGCCGTGACGGCCAGCGGCATGGCCGCGATCAGCGCCGTGCTGATGGCGTTTCTGCGCCCCGGCGATCAATTGGTGCAATCGCTGCCGCTGTACGGCGGCACCGAAACCTTGATCGCCAAGATCTTTCCGGAGTGGGGAATCGGCTCGCATCCCATCCAGGACGGGTTGTCGCCCAAGCATATGCGCGCCGCGCTTGAGGCGGCCGCGGCCAAGGGCCCGGTGCGCGTCTTCTACGTGGAAACGCCCGCCAACCCCACCAACGCGCTGATCGACTTCGAAGGCATGAAGAACGAGCTGGACGCCTTCGAAACGCGCCACGGTTATCGCCCGGTTTCGGTGTGCGACAACACGCTGCTGGGGCCCATCTTCCAAAAGCCGGCCGAGCATGGCGTGGACCTGTGCGTGTATTCGCTGACCAAATACGTGGGCGGGCACAGCGATCTGGTGGCGGGAGCGGTAACGGGCACCAAGGAGCTGATCAAGAAGGTGCGCGCGATACGCAGCGCGTTCGGTTCGCAACTGGACCCGCATTCGTGCTGGATGATCACGCGGTCCATGGAAACGGTGGTGCTGCGCATGAAGCAGGCCGCGCGCACGGCAACCAAGGTGGCGCAATGGCTGGCCGGCAACCCCTACGAAAAGGTCACGCTTTTTCATCCCGAGATGATTGCGGATCGCACGTATCAAGAGGTCTACAAGCGCCAGTGCACGGGGCCGGGCTCGACGTTTGCGTTCGTGCTGGACGGGGGCCGCGAGCGCGCCTTTCGCTTCATCAACGCGTTGCATCTGTTCAAGTCGGCCGTGAGCCTGGGCGGTACGGAATCGCTGGTGTGCCATCCCGCGTCCACCACCCATTCCGGGGTGCCGGCCGCCGAACGCGAGGCGGCGGGCGTGTCGGAAGGGCTGATCCGGATCTCAATCGGGCTGGAGCACGAAGAAGACCTGATCGCCGACATGGACAACGCGTTTCGTACGCGCTGAACGTTAAGCGCTAAGCCGCCGCCGCCTGCCGCCGCGACCGGTTCAGCAACACGAACGCGGCGGTGGCCACCAGCATGACGGTGGCGGTGGCGATGACAGCGGCGTAGCCGGTGTCGAACGCCGTCCGGGCCAACTCGGTCAGCGTGGCTGCCAGGTCGGTGGGCAGGCCTTCGGCCACGATCAACGCTTCGTCCAGGCTGTCGCGCAGCGCGGGCGCCGCCGCCAACGCGGGCGGCACGTCCAGCGTGTTGGCGTACACGCCGGACAGGATGGACCCCATCAGCGTCACGCCCAACGCACCGCCCAGCTCGTACGACACTTCCTCGATCGAGGCCGCCATGCCGGCGCGTTCCGGCGTGGCGCTTTGCATGATGGAGCTGGACGCCGCCGTCATCGTCGCGCCGATGCCCAGGCCCAGCACGCTAAGGCTGATCATCTGCGGCAGCACGGCGCCGTCATAGCACAGCAGGTAAGCGCCCATGCCCGCCGCTGAAATGACCAGCGACAGGAACATCAATCGCGGTCCGCGCATGTAGGCCAGCAGCCATCCCGCCACGGGGCCGGCCACAAAGGCGGCCAACGGCAGCGGCAGGATGAACAGCGCGGCCTGGATAGGCGACATGCCCAGCACCAGCTGCAAGCGCTGGCTGAACACCAGTTCCAAGCCCAGCAGCGCGGCGCCGGCGAACAGCGCGGCGGCGACGCCCGAGCTGAAGGTGGCGTTGCGGAAGATGGCGAAGTCAATCAGCGGATAAGGCCGGCGGCGCTGGCGGCGCACGAACACCGTCAGCATGGCGACCCCGGCCACGCAGGCCAGGCCCGCATGCAGCCACGACGTGGACGCGCGTCCCAGTTCCTTCAACGCATAGGCGCACAGGATCAAGCCAGCCATGACTTGCAGCGACCCGGTCAGGTCCCACGGCCGCGCGGTGGCGGGGCGGCTGGCCGGAATCAGCCGCCAGGCCAGCGGCAGGGCCAGCAGCACAATCGGCACGTTGATCAGAAACACCGATCCCCACCAGAAATGCTCCAGCAGCACGCCACCCACCACCGGGCCCAGCGCCGCGCCGCCCGAGGCCACCGACGCCCAGATGCCGATGGCCACGGCGCGCTCGCGCTCTTGGGCGAAAGTCAGCCGGATGATGGACAGCGTGGCGGGCATCATCATGGCGGCGCCCACGGCCAGCAGCACGCGGGCGGCGATCAGCGGGGCGGCGGCCGGCGAATACGCCGCCGCCAGCGAGGCCACGCCGAACACACCCAGCCCCATCATGAACAGCCGCTTATGGCCCAGCCGGTCGCCCAGCGTGCCCATGCCCAGCAGCAGGCCCGACACCACCAGGCCATACACGTTCACGATCCACAATTTTTCGGACGCGGTGACGCCCAGCTCGTGCGTCAGCCGGGGCAGGGCGGTGTACAGCACCGTCATGTCCACCACGATCAACAACAAGGCGATGGACACAATGCCCAGCACCAGCCAACGGCGCGGATCGGCCGTGGCGACAGCGTTCGAATGAGTCCGCTGCATAGTTCTACTCCTTTGAATCCACGCTGGGATTGTTGCGCCACAAAGGCGGCTTTCCAGCGCAAGGCGGGCATTATCTATCTGTTTATTTGCCGAAAAAAGTTTGATTCCATCTATAAAATAGATGAATTAAGGAGGCGCCTCATGCAATGGACCCTGGACCAACTTCGGCATTTCGTCGCGGCGGCGGACGCCGGCTCTTTCTCGGCGGCGGCGCGCGGGCTGGGGCGGGCACAGTCCGCCATCAGCACATCGGTGGGCCTGCTGGAGGCCGACCTGGGCGTGGAATTGTTCGACCGCTCGCGCCGCAACGCGACGCTGACACCCGCCGGCGAAGTCATGCTGCAAGAAGCGCGCGAACTGCTGCGCCAGGCAAGCGGGCTGGACCAGCGGGCCTTGTCATTTGCCGCCGGGCAGGACGCGCGCCTGTCGATCGCCTTGGATGAAGCGCTGCCGTATCAGGTGCTGGGCGCGCTGGTGGTCGAAGTGGCGGACCGTTTTCCCGCCCTGGAATTGACGCAGCTGAACGGCACCGCCACCGAGGTGGCCGACTACGTGCAGCAAGGCCGCGCCAGCATCGCGTTCCACTTTGATCGGGGCGACCCGGGCAGCGCGTTCGCGCACCGCTACCTGGGCAATGTGGCGCAGGCGGTGTTCGTGGCGTCGGGGCATCCGCTGACCCAACTGGCCGAAGTCACGCGCAACGATCTGGCGCGCTATCGGCAGCTGG
Organism: Achromobacter semiaridum; assembly: GCF_053543755.1. Lineage (NCBI taxonomy): Bacteria > Pseudomonadati > Pseudomonadota > Betaproteobacteria > Burkholderiales > Alcaligenaceae > Achromobacter > Achromobacter semiaridum. Next base: position 94,672 of record NZ_JBLVOL010000038.1, read on the forward strand.
TGATGCAGATGGAAGGCGTGGAAGAGGTGCTGCTGAGCCCCACGGTGTGGCGCACGGACAGCTTCTACAGCATCGCCGGCATGGTGGCGGACGAGCTGGGCTGGGCGATCCTGCCGCTGAACATCGCGGAATACGAGAGCTTTCGCCGCACGCTGGCCCGGGTGCCGTGCGCGGGCTTGTCATTGCCGATGCTGTCGGTGCGCGCGCCGTGGCTCCAAGGGGCGACGCTAAGCGCGACCGAGGTTTGGTTGCAGGAACGGATGGGGCAATTGTTGGAGTGATGCGAGCCCGGGGGATCCGCGCCCACGGCGTGGCCTTTGAACATAAACCCGCGCGCATATGGCTATATGGCGACCGGGAGTTCGGTTCGATGGTGGTCGAAGCGAGCTCAAGCCATACAAAAAATGGCATGGCTAATAAGATAATTTCATTGGAAACGCCATGCCCGGCTGCCGACAATAGCGGCACATAAAAACTCATAACGGAGACAAAACGTGCGACATCCAACGCTCGTCAGGCGCTTGTGCGCGCTCAGTTCTTGTTTTTTGATGCTAGGTTTTGCGACGGCCAGGGCGGATGACTCCTATCCCAACCGGCCGATCACGGTAGTGGTGCCATTCGCGGCGGGCGGAGGTGCCGATGTCGTGGCGCGGTTAATCGCCGCCAAGCTGCCAGCCCATCTGGGAGGGCAGACGGTGATCGTGGACAACAAGCCGGGCGCATCGGGCAACATCGGTGCCAACCAGGTCGCGCGAGGCACGCCCGACGGCTATACCTTCTTGCTGACGAACAGCACGCTTACCATCAACGCGGCCCTGACGATGCGCGGCACGCCGGATGTAAAAAGGAACCTTGCACCGATTTCCTTGCTGGTTTCGGCACCGGTCGCCTTGGGCGTGAACCCGGCAATCGCCGCGAACAACGTACCGGAACTGGTTAGTTATATCCGGCAGAACAGTACCAAGCTGAGCTACTCGTCATGTGGCAACGGCACGCCTCAGCATTTCGCTGGAGAGTCGTTCAAACGGATGGCGCAGCTGGATTTGGTGCACGTACCCTACAAGGGTTGCGCCCCGGCGATCAACGATGGCCTGGGCAACCAGGTGCCTATCCTGATGAGCACCATCCCGAATCTGGCGCCGCACGCCCAAGCGGGCAAGTTAAGGCTGATCGCCGTGGCCTCTAAAAACCGGGCCTCGTTCCTTCCTGACGTGCCCGCCATCGCCGAGTCCGCGCCTTTCGGCGACCTGGACATCTCCGTGTGGTTCGGCTTGTTCGCCCCCCAGGGTCTGCCTGCGGCCGTGAAGGAAAAATTCCAGAATGCCGTCGTCGCCACCATGGCAGATCCGGCGGTGCGCAAGGAGTTCCACGAGCGCTACTACGAAACCTCGGAAACGGGGGGCGCGGCCATGGCGCGGCAGCTGGACTCGGATATCGAACTGTATGGAGCCGTGGCAAGGAAGGCCAACATTTCGCTCGACCAATAGTCGGATCCCGGCAATCAAAGGAGCCCTTATGAACGACAAATCGCCCATCAATGCCCTCATCGAAGACTTGGTCGTAGCCAACCGCATCCTGGCCCGTTTCGGCGTTCTGGATGGGTTCGGACATGTCAGCGTGCGTCATCCCGACAACCCGGGACATTTCCTGTTGTCGCGCTCGCTTGCTCCCGAATTGGTGACGGCCGACGACATCATGGAGTTCAACGAGGACTCCGAGCCCGTTGGCGCTGACACGCGCAAGCCATACTTGGAACGGTATATACACGGCGAAATCTATCGCGCGCGGCCCGACGTGCAGGCGGTGGTGCACAGCCATTCCCCCTCAGTCATTCCCTTTGCGGGTTCCAACGTGCGGTTGCGGCCGATTTACCATATGGCCGGTTTTCTGGGCGCAGGCGCGCCGGTCTTTGACATCCGCTGTTGCTTCGGCGATACCGACATGCTGGTACGCAATCGCGACCACGGTCGAGAGCTCGCCAGTTCGCTGAAACAAAGCCACGTAGCGCTGATGCGAGGGCACGGCTTTGTCACCGTGGGCAACGGCCTGCCAGTGGCCGTCTATCGCGCCGTCTATACCGAAATGAACGCTTCGCTTCAGCAGAAGGCTATCGGGCTGAACGGTGAAATCACCTTTTTGTCGGACGCCGAAGCCTCAATGGCCGACGAGATGATGGCCGGCGTGATGGGCCGGCCATGGGAGCTGTGGAAGAAAAAGGCGTTCGAATGACGGTGCCGCTTCGCGCTAACTGACCTGACGACCCCGTACGCCGCGCGGTCGTTACACCAACCTAGACGACTGGTCGGTTTTTTCTGTACACTCGCAACATGAAAAAACCAGCAGCAGAGACGCGCCAGCACATTCTTGATGTGACCCGAGCCCTGATGACCCAAAAGGGCTACACCGCCGTCGGCCTGGCCGAGGTAGTGGCGGCGGCGGGGGTGCCAAAAGGTTCGTTCTACTACTACTTCAAGTCGAAGGGGGAATTCGGCCAGGCGTTGTTGGACGAGTACTTTGCCGACTATCTGCGGACGGTGGACCGCCTGCTGGCAGCGGATGGCTCCGGCGCGGAGCGATTGCTGGGCTACTTCAAATACTGGGCTGACACGCAAGGCACGGACCTGCCGGACGATAAATGCCTGGTGGTCAAGTTAGGCCCCGAGATGTGCGACCTTTCCGAGGACATGCGCATCGTCCTTCAACGCGGGACAGACGCGATCATTGAACGGATCTCACGCTGTGTGCGGCTAGGGCAGGACGATGGCTCGATCACGTCAGCCGTGCCGGCCGAGGCTCTGGCCCAGTCCCTTTACGAGCTTTGGCTTGGCGCGTCGCTTCTTGCCAAGCTGAACAAAGCCACCACGCCTTTCGATACCGCTTTCGCCACTACCCAACGTCTGGTCGGGTAGTTTTTTTTGGCTGCCTTGTAGACGACTGGTCAACTATTTTCCCCACCCACATCCGACGACTTATGACTGATGACTGATGACCTATGCCCCATGACTGATAACAGCACGCGCACCGATTTGTTTTCCCCCGCACGCTTTGGGGCGATTGAACTGAGCAACCGGATCGTTATGGCGCCTGTCACCCGCAGCCGCTACGGCGAGGACGGCGTCCCGAACGAATTGCACGCCACCTACTACGCGCAACGCGCAGGAGCCGGACTGATCATTGGCGAGGCGACGAATATTTCAGCCCAAGGCCGCGGCTATGCCGCGACGCCCGGCATATGGAGCGACGAACAGGTAGCGGGCTGGAAGAAAGTCACCGATGCGGTGCACGCCGCTGGCGGCACGATCGTCAGCCAGCTTTGGCATGTGGGTCGCTTTTCCAGTGCGCAGTTGCAACCCGATGGCCAAGCCCCTGTCGCGCCCTCGGCCATTGCGGCGGAAGGCAACACGTATACGGTCGACGGCTTTGTACCGGTTTCCATGCCCCGCGCACTGGAAACCGAGGAAATCGCCGGGATCATCCAGCAATACAAGATCGCGGCGATGAATGCTCTACGTGCCGGTTTCGACGGGGTGGAAGTCCACGCCGCCAATAGCTATCTGCTGGATCAGTTCCTGCGCGACTCCACAAACCATCGCACCGATCGTTACGGCGGCTCGATCGAAAACCGAGCGCGCCTGACGCTGGAAGTCACCGAGGCCGTCGTCGACATCTGGGGTAGCGACAAGGTCGGCATCCGGCTATCGCCAGTGACGCCGGATGCGGGCAACACGCCGCCCGACAGCAACGTGATGGCGATGTACGGGTATTTGATCAAGCAACTGAACCGATTTGGCCTGGCCTATCTGCATGTTGTCGAAGGCGCGACCGCCACGTCGCGGGAGGTGCCCGCCGGTGTGGATCTGGACGCGCTGAGCGGACTCTTTGACGGACCTTTCATCGGCAATAACAACTATGACCTGGAAATGGCCATCAAGCGGCGCGCACAGGGAAAGATCGGTGCCGTGGCTTTCGGTCGGCTGTTTATCGGCAATCCGGACCTGGTCGAGCGCCTGCGTCGTGGCGCGGCGCTGACGGTCGCGCCGCGCGAATCGTATTACGGCGGCGGCGCGAAGGGCTACATCGATTGGCCCAACGGTTCGTATTGAGCCGACCGTCGTTCCTTCCCTTCCGTCGTTCCTTCCCTTCCGTCGTTCCTTCCCTTCCTTTACCTGCTTTCCGCACCCCGACTCCAAGGACAACATCATGAGCAAGAACCTCAAACCCGTCGCGACCCAAGACTACGATGCCGTTATCGCAGTCGCGCAGAAATACGTCGATGGCCTGCGTCTTGGCAGCGCCGAAGGCGTTGCTCAAGCCTTTCATCCCGACGCCGTGATGTACGGATTCACCAACGGTGCGCTGCTGGGTGGCCCCATCGGCAACCTGTTCGATTTTGTGAAGAGGAATGGTCGGGCGCCTGACATCGCCACGCGCCTGGACGTGCTGGCAATCACGCCGACCACGGCCGTGGTGCGTGTTGATATGGAGAAGGACGCGATCGGCGCGGATTACAACGACTTTCTGACGTTGATCAAGATCGATGGCGGCTGGAAGGTCATCGCCAAGGTCTACCACCAGTTCGAAGGCTGAACCGCCGTGCCGAACTAAGCGGGCGGCGTAGCTCGGAGACGGCCTTGGAAACAGGCTTTAGCTAAGCAACGCCGTCACCAGATCGCTGCCGCCCTGGCTGTCGTCGGTGAAGTTCAGCGCCGTCTGCACGTGTTCCAGATGCTCGTCCATCAGCGCGCAGGCGCGTTCGGTATTGCCCGCGCGCGCCGCCTCGATAAAGGCGTGGTGCTCTTGCGACGAGCAACTGGCGTCGTGCGAACTTTGGTACAGCACGGTAATCACGGCACTGCGCGCCGACAGTTCGCGCAGCATGCCGGTCAGCACCGAGTTGCCCACGGCTTCGGCCAGCAGAATGTGGAAATGGCCCAGCAAATGGTTGCGCTTTTGCACGTCGCCGGCTTCAAGCGCCGCGCGTTCTTCGGCTAGGTGGGCGTCTATGCGGCGGTAGTCGGCGGCCGTGGCGCGCGCCACGAATTCCTTGGCCAGCGCGGCTTCCAGGATGCGGCGCACGGCGTAGACCTCGCGCGCTTCGTTGGCGTCGGGCTTGCTGACGAACGCGCCTTTGTCGGGAACGATGTTGATCAGCTTGTCCTTGGACAGCATCAGCAGGGCCGCGCGAATTTTGGTGCGACTGACCTTGTAGACCCGCGCCAGCGCCTCTTCGCGCAGCCGGGTGCCGGGCGGAAGCTTGTGCGCCACGATGGCGGCGGAAACTTCGCGGGCGATATCGTCGGCGCTGGGATCTGTGGAAACTTCCTGGGTCATGGGGCGCGGCTGCGGCGGCCGCAGGGGCAAAATCATCGGGCAGCCAGTCTATCAAAAAGCCGGACAGGAAAGACAAACATTTTTTGCATACAAATTGCGGATACAAGGTGGTTTATCCGCCAATCTGCCTGCCTGTCCTGCCTGTCCGCTATGCTCGCGCCGCGTCCATGCCCGCGCGCGCAGCTCCCGGCATCAATCCTTGGCCATCAGCCCCAGGTACTCGATCAACCCCTTTTCCTTCACATACGTCGCCTGCGCCCAGGCCTTGTAGTCTTCGCTGTTGCGGTAGGCGGGTTGCTGGTTCAGTTGCTTCATCACTTCCATGCTGGCCTGGTCGAACAGCGCTTTCTTGAAGGCGTCATGCAGCGTCTTGACCACGGCCGCGTCCATGCCCTTGGGGCCGGCCAAACCATACGGCGACGTGGACACGACCTTGTAGCCCAGCTCTTGCGCCGTGGGCACGTCGGGCCAGCGCGTGGTGCGCTTTTCGCCAAAGGTCACCAGCAGCCGCATCTTGCCCGAGTCCACAAACTGGTCCCAGCCCGTGGCGTCGCTTTGCGCCATGACGTGGCCGCCCAGCAGCGCTTGCTGCATGTCGGCGTTGCCCTTGAACGGCACGTGGTTCAGCTTCACCTTGGCGTTGATGGCGATTTCTTCAATCAGCAGATGCGGCGACGAGCCAATGCCCGTGGAGCCGTAGTCGATGGTGCCGGGCGCCTTGCGGGCGGCCTCGATGTACTCGTTGAACGTCTTGTACGGCGAATCCGAGCGCACCGTGAAGCCGAACGTGTAGCCCGACAAGCCGATGATGAAGCTGAAATCGTTGATCGGGTCCCAGCTGCTTTTCTGCATGTAGGGCATGCGCAGCATTGCCAGCGTGTACAGCGCGATCGTGTAGCCGTCGGGCTTGGCGGTGCGCGCCATGGTGGCCGTGCCCAGCGTGCCGCCCGCGCCGGGGCGGTTTTCCACGATGACGGGTTGCCCCAGGTATTTCGAGGCGTCCTGCGCCACGATGCGCAGGTGCCGGTCGGTGGAGCCGCCCGCGGGGAACGGCACGATCAGGGTGATGGGCTTGGTGGGAAAAGCGGCTTGCGCGCTGGCGGCCAGCGGCACGGCGGCGCCAACGGCGGCAAGCAGCAATGCGCCCAGGCAGGCGCGGCGCAAAGGCATCTTCGGCATGGGGTTGTCTCCTGTGGTGTTGTTGTGATGTGTGGTCGTGTTGTGGTCGGTCGTCGGCTGTCGCTGAAAGGGCGGGGGGCGGCGTCGGTTCAGTCGCGCAAGGCCACCTTCACCGGCAATCGCGCCAACGCCTCGCGCAGCTGCTCCTTCAGCGGCGCGGGCGCGTCGGCGTCCGCCTGGACGGCGACGTCCGGTTGTGCATCGGCCAGCACGCGGAAGATCTTGCTGTCTTCCGTCAGGCCGGCCGCTTGCAGGGTGCGCGCCACCACGGCCTCTACCGAAACGGCAGTGGCCAGGCGGCGCAAATCGGGTTTGTAGATCTTTCCCACATTGGTCATGGGCATGGCGTCCAGCACGATCACGCGCTTGGGCCGCGCCGGGCCTTCATCCACATGGGCGGCGGCGTAGGCGACCAGTTCGGCCTCTGTGACCTGCGCGCCCTCCATCAGCGTGACGAAGGCCACGGGCAGCTCGCCGGCGTAAGCGTCCGGCGCGCCCACCGCCGCGCACAGGTGCACGCCGGGGTGCGTGGCCAGGGCGTCCTCGATGGTTTTTGGATCGATGTTGTGGCCGCCCCGGATGATCAGGTCCTTGGCGCGGCCTTGCAGGTGCAGCCGGCCTTCGTCGTCCATGAAGCCGACGTCGCCGCTGATCAGCCAGCCGTCTTCCGTGAAGGCGCGGGCGGTGTCTTCCGGGTCCAGAAAGCCGGGGATCACGTTGGGCGCCTTGAACAGCACCATGCCGGGCGTGCCGGGCGGCAGGTCGCGCGCGGCCTGGCCCGAGGGCACGTCCAGCCCCACGATGCGCACCTGCACGTAAGGCAGCGGGTAACCCACGCAATTGACCGGAAACACCGACCCGGGCGGGGTGATGGACGATATGCCGGCCATCTCCGTCATGCCCAGGCTTTCGTTCACTTGCAAGCCGAACAGCCGCTTGAAGCGCGCGGCCAGTTCGGCCGGCAAGGGGGCGGCGCCCGTGCGGCAATAGCGCAGCGATGAAATATCGGCGCCCGCCAGCGGCACGTCGGCCAAGGCCGCCAGTATCGTCGGCACGCCTTGCAACGAGGTCGCGCGGTGCTTTTCCACCAGCCGCCAGTAGTTGCGCAGCACCTCGCGGTTGCGCAGCAGCATGGGCGTGGGGATGACGGTTTCCACGCCCGCGGACAAGGCCGCCAGCGACGCCGGCAACACGCCCGCTACGTGAAACAGCGGATAGCCGTTGATGACCACGTCCGTCGGCCCGGCGTTCTGCAACTGCACGGCCGCCCAGGCGGTAAAGACCTGGTTGGCGTGGGTGTGGATGGCCAGCTTGGGCGCGCCGGTGGTGCCACCCGTGTGGAAATAGGCCGCCACGTCGCTGGCGCGAATCACGCGTTCGCTAAGCAGGCGGCTGGCGGGTTGCGCGGACCGGTTGGCGTTGAAGTCCAGCGCGTAATCGGGCAAGGCGGGCCGGTCGGACAGCGCTTCGGTGTGGGGCGCCACGCGCAGGATCGTCTGCAAGGTCGGTACGCGGTCGCGCAGGCGCAGGGCCTTGGTCCACATCTGGCATTCGGCCTCGGCGCCATAGGCGATCAGCACCTTGGCGCGCGCCGTCGTCATCAGGGACGCCAGCTTGTCTTCGGTCAGCATCGGGTTCAGCGGCTGGACGATGCCGGCCGCTTCGCCGCCCCACAGCGCCAGATGGTATTCCAGGCAGCCGGGCAGCATGACCGCCACGGCGTCATCCGCGCGCACGCCCAGGTCGTGCAGCAGGTTGGCCGTCTGGTGGATGCCGGCCAACAACTCGCGGTAGCTCCAGCGGATGGCCTCGTCGTCCGGGTCGGCGGACCGCAGGAAGGTCAGCGCGGTCTTGTCGCCGAAGGCCGCGGCCGAGTTGCGGAAGATCTCGTAGGTGCTCTGCACCGTCAGCGTTTCGGCCAGCGGCCGCGCTTGCAGGCGCTGTACGTCGGCGGCGCTGCGCACGGGGAACGGCGCCGAGAATGGTGGCGACAAGGGCGGGGCGGCGTGGGCCTGCGTCATGGTGTGCCGACCTCCGTTCACGCCTGCGCCAGCGCGATGTAGCGGCGCAGGTGGTGGTCTTCGTCACCCAGTTGGTGGTCGATCATGACCAGGCGCTTGGCGTAGTGGGCCAGCGGCAATTCCCAGGTCATGCCGATGCCGCCATGCAGCTGGATGCTTTCTTCGGCCACCAGCGTGCCGATGCGGCCGATGGTGAACTTGGCGGCGGACAGCGCGCGTTCACGCGTGGCCCGGTCCGGGTGGTCCAGCGCGGCGGCGGCGTTGATGACGGCCGAGCGCGCCTGTTCAATCTCCAGCAAGACATCCGCCATGCGGTGCTGCAAGGCCTGGAAGCTGCCGATGGGTGTGCCGAACTGGCGGCGCGTGCGCAAGTATTCCAAGGTGGCGTCGCGGGCGCAGTCCATCGCGCCCACGGCTTCGGCGCACAGCGCCAGGATGCCGCGCCCCACGGCGCGTTCCAGCAGCGCATGGCCCGCATCCACGTCGCCCAGCAGCGCATCGGGGCCCAGCTTGACGTTGTCCAGCGTGACTTCGGCCGCGCGTCCGCCGTCGATCAAGCCATAGCCGCGCACGCCCACGCCGGGCGTGCCCGCGCTGACCAGGAACAGGCTGATGCCCGCTTCGTCGTCGTCCGCGCCCGACGTGCGCGCCGACACCAGGAACAGGTCGGCATGTTCGCCCGCCGTGACGACGGCCTTGGCGCCGTTCAGCACCCAGCCGTCACCCAAGCGTTCGGCGCGCGTGCTGACGCGCGACAGTTCGTAGCCGGAGTCCGGTTCGGCCTGCGCCAGCGCCGCCGTGATGCCGCCCGCGATCAGGCCGTCCAGGGCTTCGCGCTGGGCGGGCGTGCCGGCGGCGGCAATGGCGCTGCCCACCATCAAGGCGTCCAGAAAGGGCTCGACCACCAGTCCGCGCCCCAGCGCCTCGAAGACGACGGAGATATCGAACCCCGCGCCGCCCAGCCCGCCATCGGCTTCGGTGAACAACGCGCCGATCGCGCCCAGCTCGGCGTAGCGGCGCCAGAATTGTTCGCTATACCCCTGGGGCGATTGGGCGTTGCGTTCGCGGGTCGCAAAGTCGTACTGCTCGGTGACAAAGCGGCGCAGCATGTCGGAAAGCATGCGCCGGTCTTCGGTGTGTTCAAAGTTCATGGCCGGCCCTTACAGTCCCAGGATCATCTTTGAAATGATGTTCTTTTGAATTTCATTGGAGCCGCCGAAGATCGACAGCTTGCGGTTGTTGAAGTACTGCGCGGCGGCGCTGTCGGCGCCCTCGGGGCCGATGGGTTCGGCGTCATAGCCGTCGTGCAGCGCTTCGGGCACGAAGGGGCGCGCGTACGGGCCCATCGCGCGGCGGTTCAACGCCGTGATTTCCTGGCGGATCTGCGTGCCGCGTATCTTCAGCATGGAGCTTTCAGCACCCGGCGCGCCGCCGCCCGCCACCGCCGCCACCACGCGCAGGTTGGTGGTGCGCATGTTGGCCAATTCAATTTCCACGCGCGCCAGCCGCGCGGCAAAGTCGGGGTCTTCGGCCAAGGGGCGGCCGTTCTTTTTCTGCTTGGCGGCCACCGCCTTCAAGCGTTCCAGCGCGGCGGTGGACTGGCCCACGCCGGCGATGTTGGTGCGTTCGTAAGTCAGCAGGTACTTGGCGCAGGTCCAGCCACGGTTCTCTTCGCCCACCAGGTTTGCCACCGGCACGCGCACGTCCGAGAAGAACACCTCGTTGACTTCGTGTTCGCCGTCCAGCGTGATGATGGGGCGCACTTCAATGCCGGGGCTGTTCATGTCGATCAGCAAAAAGCTGATGCCTTCCTGGCGCCGGCCTTCCTGCGATGTGCGCACCAGGCAGAAGATCATGTTGGCGTACTGGCCCAGTGTGGTCCACGTCTTTTGCCCGTTGACGATGTAGTGGTCGCCGTCGCGCACCGCCGTGGTCTTGACCGAGGCCAGGTCGGAGCCCGCGCCGGGTTCCGAATAGCCCTGGCACCACCAGTCGCTGCCGTCCAGGATGCGGGGCAGCCAGTACTGGCGCTGCGCGTCGTTGCCGTACTTGATCAGCACGGGCCCCAGCATGCTCAGGCCGAAGGGCACGATGCGCGGCGCGGCGGCCAGCGCGCATTCGTTGTCAAAGATGTACTTATGCGTGGCGCTCCAGCCGGTGCCGCCGTATTCCACGGGCCAGTGCGTGGCAAGCCAGCCTTGTTCGTTCAGGATGGCGTGCCACTGGACCATGTCGTCCTTGGTCAGCAGCTTGCCCAGGTTGACCTTGTCGGACAGGCGGCGCGGCAGCTTGGCCGCCAGGAACGCGCGCACCTCATCGCGAAAGGCGTTTTCTTCGGGGGTGAATTCCAAGTCCATGACGGTCCTCAGGCTAAATCAAGCATAGATTTCAAACAGGCCGGCCGCGCCCATGCCGCCGCCGATGCACATGGTGACCACGGCGTAGCGGGCGCCACGGCGGCGACCTTCGATCAGTACATGGCCGGCCAGGCGCGCACCGGTGACGCCAAACGGGTGGCCCAGCGCGATGGAGCCGCCGTCCACGTTCAGGCGGTCCATGGGGATACCCAGCTTTTCCTGGCAATACAGCGCTTGCGACGCAAACGCCTCGTTCAGTTCCCACAGGTCGATGTCGTCGACCTTCAAGCCGTGGCGCGCCAGCAGCTTGGGCACGGCGTAGACCGGGCCGATGCCCATTTCGTCCGGCTCGCAGCCGGCAATGGCCAGGCCCCGGAACGCGCCCAGCGGGCGGATGCCGGCGCGCTGCGCCTCGGCCGCTTCCATCAGCACGCAGGCGGCGGCGCCGTCGGACAGCTGCGACGCGTTGCCGGCCGTAACGAACTGGCCTTCGCCGCGCACGGGCGCAAGGCCTGCCAGCGCTTCGTAGGTGGTGCCGGGGCGGTTGCAGGTGTCCTTATCCACCGTGACTTCGCGTTCGCTCACCACGCCGGTGGCGCGGTCGGTGACGGACATGGTGGTGGTGACGGCGATGATTTCTTCGCGATAGCGGCCGGCGGCCTGCGCGGCTTCGGTGCGCGCCTGGCTTTGCGCGGCAAAGCGGTCCTGCGCTTCGCGGCTGATGCCGTAGCGCGCGGCCACGATGTCGGCCGTTTCGATCATGGGCAGGTAAAGCTCGGGCTTGTTGGCCAGGATCCACGGGTCCATGCCGCTGACGCCGTCATCGCGCGTGCGAATCTGGGACACCAGTTCCACGCCGCCCGCGATCACGGCCGGCGCGCCGTCCATCACGATGCGGCCGGCGGCCGACGCAATGGCTTGCAGGCCCGACGCGCAATAGCGGTTGATGGTGGCGCCGCCCACGCTGACCGGCAGGCCGGCGCGGATGACGGCTTGGCGGCCGATGTTGCGGCCGGTGGTGCCTTCCGGATAGCCGCAGCCGATGAAGGCGTCTTCGATCAGCGCGGGGTCGATGCCCGCGCGATCAACGGCGGCTCGCACCGCGTGCGCGGCCAGCGTGGGCCCGGCAATCTGGTTGAATTCGCCGCGCCCCGCCTTGGTAATGGGGGTGCGGGCGGTGGAGACGATGACGGCTTCGCGCATAAGGATTCCAAAGAAAAGTGGGGGGCGCGCGTTCAAGCGCCTTGGTTCAAGCTGGCGAAGGTGCCGCCGGATTCGGCCAGGCGCACCAGCAACGGCGACGGTTTCCAGAAGGCCGGGTCTTCCTTGGCAAAGGCGCGGATGTCGGCCAGCACCTGCGCCGCGCCCACGCTGTCGGCGTAGTGCATCGGGCCGCCGCGATGGCGCGGAAAGCCGTAGCCGGACAGGAACACCACGTCCACATCCGAGGGGCGCAGCGCGATGCCTTCGTGCAGCACGTTGGCCGCCTCGTTGACCATGGCCGCCAGATACCGGCGCAGAATGTCCTCGTGGGTAAAGGCGCGTGGCGTAACGCCGGCGCGGCGGCGTTCTTCATCGATGATGGCCAGCACCTCGGGGTCGGGCGTGCCCACGCGCGCGCCGTCGGGATATTGGTAAAAGCCCCGGCCCGTCTTCTGGCCGAACCAGCCGCGCTCGCACAGGCGGTCGGGAATGCGCACATAGCGCAGCGCCGGGTCTCGGGTGGCGGCGCGGCGCTTGCGCGTGGCCCAGCCGATGTCGCCGCCCGCCAGGTCCGCCATTTGATACGGGCCCATCGGGTAGCCGAATTCACGCGCGGCGGCGTCGATGTCATACGGCGATGCGCCGTCTTCCATCATCATGTCGGCAGCCTGGCGGTACACGGCCAGGATGCGGTTGCCGATGAAGCCGTCGCACACGCCCGCGCGCACGGGCGTCTTACGCAGGCGGCGCGCCAGTTCAAAGCCGGTGGCCACCGTGTCGGGCGCGGTTTGTTCGCCCACCACGATTTCCAGCAGCTTCATGATGTTGGCCGGCGAAAAGAAGTGCAGGCCCAGCACGTTGGCGGGGCCGCGCGTGGTCGCGGCGATGCGGTTGATATCCAGGTAAGACGTGTTTGTGGCCAGCACCGCGCCGGTTTTGGCCACGCGGTCCAGCTGCGCGAACACGGCCAGCTTGACGTCCATGTCCTCGAACACGGCCTCGATGATCAGGTCGGCGTCGCCCAGCGCATCGTAGGTGGTGGCGCCGGTCAGCCGCGCCAGCCGCGCTTCGCGTTCCTGCGCGCTGATGCGGCCATTTTTCAGCAGCCGGTCGTAGACCTGCGCCACGCGGGCGCGGCCACGTTCCAGCGCGGCTTCGTCCTGCTCGACCATGACCACGGGCAGCCCCGCGTCCAGCACCGACACGGCAATGCCTGCGCCCATCGTGCCACCGCCCACCACGCCGATCTTGTCCAGGCGGCGCGGCCTGGCATCCTTCAGCTCGGGGATTTTGGTGGTTTCGCGTTCGGCAAAAAAGGCGTGCACCAGGCCGGCGCGTTGCGGGCTGTCCAGGCATTGCAGGAACAAGGCGCGTTCGGTGCGCAGGCCCTCGTCAAACGGTTGTTCGATGGCGGCGCGCACGGCTTCGACGATCTTGGCGGGGGAATACAAGCCGCGCAGGGTCTGGGCGACGCGTTCGCCGGCGGCGGCGGCTTCGGCCAGGGCGGCGGCCTTGTCGGCCAGTGCGGCGGTGGC